>JAGTUV010000387.1 GCA_018224305.1 Gemmatimonadota bacterium | reverse complement strand
TGCTCCCGTAGCGCTCAGCTCGATGTCCGTCGCACGGACATCGGCCATGTGCTCGACACCGAACGTGAGTGACGCCGATGCCTCTCGCGCCAGACCTTTCCACGCCGGGTCGTCCGCGTTGATGATGGCGCTGCCCTCGGAGCCGAGCAGCTGGACGAGCGAGCGCTTGGCCTCGAGGTACGCTTCCAGCGTCTCGTGATAATCGAGATGATCGCGCGAGAGATTCGTGAACACGGCTACATCGAACTCGAGCGCGTCGACGCGCTTCTGGTGAAGCGCGTGCGATGACACCTCCATCGCCAGCGCGCGCACCCCCCGGTCTGCCAGCAGGCGCAGCGTGCGCGCCAGCTCGACCGGGCCGGGCGTCGTGAGAGACTCGCTGTCCGGCAGCACGGAACCATCCTCGAGGATGACGCCGAGAGTACCGATCGATGCGGAGGGCTCGCGCTGCGACAGCATGTGTCGCAGCATCCACACCGATGTCGTCTTGCCGTTCGTGCCGGTGACTGCTGCCAGTCGCAGCGAATGCTCCGGCTCGCCGTAGAACACGCTCGCCGCAATGGCGGCCGCACGACGTCCGTCGCGAACCACTACCTGCGGAATGTCGACCTCCGCGACCCGACGCTCGACGATGGCTGCCACGGCGCCCGCCCCGGCGGCCGCACCCACGTAGTCGTGCGCATCCGTCGACGAGCCGGCCCATGCGCAGAAGAGGTCCCCGCGCGTCACGGCGCGGCTGTCATCGCTGATGCCGGACACGGAGATGTCCGTGTCGGATTCCTCGATGAGCAGATCCGCGGCGCGGAGCCGGCGAGTCAGCTGAGCGACCGGGATTTTGCGCGGCTGCATCATGCGCCACCCGCTCCGATGACGCGGACAACGGATCCGGCCTTCACCTCGACACCCGCCGCGGGAACGGTACGCAGCACGCGGCCATGGCCCTCGAGATGGAGTCGCAGGCCCTCCTCGTGAAGACGCCGGACGCCATCGCGCATCGCCATCCCGCTCACGTCCGGGATCGCATGCAGTGCCACGTCGAGCTCCGGCCCGGGCACAGGGCCGCTGCCGGCGGTCAGTCGTACGAAGCCTGAGCCGATCGCACGACTGGCGGAGCCGTGCATTGCTGCCGCGCTCCCGAGGAAAGCGGCAGAGCTGCCGCCCACCCGGCCAGTGGCAGCGTCTGGTCGACCGGGCTGCGCTACCTCCGCAGTGCTTCCAACCGGCGAGCGTGCGATGGCAGCGCGGTCGAGGGGTGTGTTGCGCGCCGCAAGTGCGGCCTCGAGCGTGGCGCGCGTCACGGGCGCCGCCGCCAGACCGCCGTAATACTCGCCGTGCGGCTCATCCAGCTTGACGATGAATACGACCTGTGGATCACCCGCCGGGAAGAATCCAGCGAATGAAGCGGTGTACGCCCCTGCGCGGTACCGGCCGTTCTCCGCGATGCGGGCCGTGCCCGTCTTGCCAGCCACGCGGAACGTCGCCAGTCCCGCCTGCCGCCCCGTACCGAACTCGACTGCGTCTACGAGAACGTCTCTGATCTGGTCCGCCACCTGCTCCGGAATCACTCGCCTCACTACTCGCGGCTCGAACGCCTGCTCCCTGCGACCGTCCCGTGAGCGCACCTCCCGTACCAACCGCGGCTCGAGCAGGGTCCCGCCATTGGCGAGAACGCCATAGGCCATGGCCATTTGGAGTGGCGTCACGGCGATCTCATAGCCGATCGACAGCCGCGAGGGCGATGACCAGGACCACTGCTTCGTACGCGGCAGGCGACCGCCCGATTCCGACGGATAGGAGACGCCGGTGGGAGAGCCGAAGCCGAAACTGCGCAGCGCGATGTACTGCTCGCTGCGTTCCATCCGTTCCGCCATCTTCGCCACGGCGATGTTCGACGATTCACGCAACGCATCGCCGAGCGTCAGCCAGTCGTGAGCGTGCGTATCATTCAGCGCCAGGCGCTCGTACCGGCCCTCCTCGCCGAACACGCTGTCGCCGAGCGTCGCGCGGCCCAGCGCGAGCAGTGCCGCGACCGTGAACGGCTTGATCGTCGAGCCCGGCTCGTACGGCACCGTGACACCGCTCCAGTTACGCGCCCGGTTGTCACTGCCGCGGCTTACGGCCGCCAGAATCTCGCCCGTGCGCGGATCCGCCATCACCAGCTCGCCGCCCCGCGCGCGATTCGCCGTCACTGCATCCGCCAGGGCGGTCTCGGCAATCTCCTGGAGGTCATAGTCGATCGTGAGATAGACGTCGCGGCCCGGCACCGGTTCGATCGCTCGAAGCATGGCGCCCGGCAGGGTTCGGCCGCGGGAATCGCGACGCACCACGGCACGGCCGGCGCGCCCGCTCAGGACGGAGTCGAACTCGAGCTCCAGGCCGCCCAGCGCCACACCGTCGAGGCGGACCGGGCCGAGCAGTTCGCGCGCGATGTCGCCGTTGGGATAGAAACGCCGCAGGACGCTCTCGAAATGGACGCCCGGCATCGCGTCGAGCGCGTCGCGCACATCCATGCCGTAGCGGCCCGGAAGGACCACCCAGGTGCTACGCTCGTCCGTGTAGCGGCGCGCTTCCGTACGGGATGCGCGAACGTGTTTGATGAGGAGTGACATGACGCGGTCGCGGTCCGCGATCTCACGCGGTGCGATGGCAATACTGAACACTTCGTGGCTGGCCGCGAGCGGGACGCCGTCCCGATCGTAGATCGTGCCGCGCGGCGCCTCCAGATTCATGGTGTCGCCCTGCTGATCAAGCGCGCGGATGTGCCAGGCTTCCCCCTGCACCGCGCCCAGCTGGAATGCGCGGCCCGAGGCAAGCGCGGCGCTCAACAGAACGCCGGCCAGAAGGATGCGACGTCGCACCTCCGGGCTCCTTCCGCTCGCTCGGGCCGCCATCAGGGCCGCTCCGCCACCGTCAGCAGGCCGCGCCCTACCAGGTCGGCAGCATCGCCGTCCGTTCCTGCACGCACCGGCGCCTGCAGGAAAACGATTTCATTACCGGCCGGCGTGCGCAGGCCGAACCGCTCACGCGCCACCGCAGCGATGCGTGTACGACTCTCCAGTCCCTGAATGGAGCGCTGCAGCTCCGAAAGCTCTGCCTGCAGCAGTGCACGCTCAGCGCGTGCGACATCCAGCCCTCGCAGCTCCTCCAGGGCGCGGCTCTGTCGCCATACCACCATGCTCAGCGAGCCGAACAGCAGTGCGCATGCAATGCCCATCCGGATCGCGCCCGTGCCACGCCTCATACCGCCTTCTTCCATGCACGCAGTCGCGCACTCCGCGCCCGCGTATTCGCCGACACTTCGTCCTCACCGGCCATCACCGGCTTGCGTGTCAGTGACTTGCCCAGGGCCGCTCCGCGACACCGGCACACCGGCAGCTGCGGAGGGCACACACATTCCCGGCTCCACTCGCGAAACGCATCCTTCACGATCCGGTCTTCCAGCGAGTGGTACGACAGCACCACAAACACTCCGGCCGATTCCAGCCGCTCACGCAGTGCGACCAGTGCGCGCTCGAGCACCGCCAGCTCGTCATTCACTGCGATCCGCAGCGCCTGGTAGATGCGCGCACGGTCCTGTACCGTGATGCGCGGGCCGTAGAACCGGTCGAGCACCTCGTTCAGATCGTCGCTCGTACTGAACCGCCGCTCTCCACGACGACGTACCACCGCCGCCGCCAGCCGTCGCGATCCTCGCTCCTCGCCGTACCGGTAGAACACATCCGCCAGGTCGCCCTGCGACCAGTCGTTCAGCAGGTCCGCCGCCGTCGGAGCGCCGGGCACGGCGGACATCCGCATGTCCAGTCTGGTGCCCGGACGGAAGGAGAAGCCGCGCTCCGCTTCATCCAGCTGGTGCGATGACACGCCGAGATCGAGCAGTGCACCGGCCAGCGGGCGTTCATCGGACTCGGCGGCGTCTGCGAAGTTCGCATTCACCAGCTCGACCCGGTCGCCCCACGATTCCAGTCGCAGTCCCGCCACTTTGAGCGCCTCCATGTCCTGATCCACTGCAATCACGCTCGCCGCCGCCCCCGCCCGCAGTATCGCCTCCGTATGTCCCCCGCCACCCAGAGTCCCGTCGAAGTACAGCCCGCCGCGCTCCGGCCTCAGGTGCTCCAGTACTTCCGCCACCATGACCGGCTCGTGATATCCGCGTTCGTTTTCCACTACCGGAAGATGTCCGCTGCAAACTGATGGAAGTCGGGCGCCGCTCCCTGCACCGCTTCATCGAACTTCGACGGATTCCAGATCTCGACCTTGTTGATTGCTCCCACCAGGAGGGCCTGGCCTTCCAGTTCCGCCGCTCCCCGCAACGTGGCCGGGATCAGAATCCGGCCCTGCGCGTCAGGCGTCACCTCCACTGCACTCGACATCACCGACAACACCCACATGCGCCCGGGCCGGTCGCGCATCATGTCCTGCATGCGCTCCTCCACTTCCAGCCATTCCGTTTCAGGGTAGAGTGCCAGCGCGGGTGGATAGGCCTGTACCAGCACGAACCGCTGGTCCGTCGCTTCACGACGGAACTGCGCAGGCAGACTCAGACGACCCTTGTCGTCGAGCTGATGCTGAAAGCTGCCGAGGAACTTCCCCCCCCGTACGGGGGACCGGGTACCCGCCATGCTCCGCTACGCCGTCCGTTCATGCCTTGGGATACCATCAGACCCCACTCCTCCCCACCCGACCCCACCAAAGTACCCCGCGTCCCCCACCCGGTCAAGGGTTTTCCTGCCCGACATGGGACGGCGTTACACGTGCATGGGATCGGGCCGGTATTTGCATGGTTCGACGACCCACGGAGGACGATGAAACGAACGATTGCACTGATCGTGAGACCCCCGGCTGAGGAAGCGCGGCTGGAGGTTCTCAGGACCGAAGTGGAGGCGCTACGCCGCCGTGGTCACCGTGTGCGTGTGCGACTGACGTTCGAGGGCGGAGATGCCCGGCGCTTTGCGCGCTCGGCGGGACGTGGGGGATGTGACGTGGTGGTCGCTGCGGGCGGTGACGGCACAGTGAACGAGGTGGTGAATGGGCTCGCGCGGGTGCGGGGTGCGTGCCTCGGAGTGGTGCCGCTGGGCACAGCGAACGACTTCGCGGCATCGCTGGGCATCCCCGACGACGTGGGGTCCGCGCTGAAACTGGCCGCGGAAGGAACGCCGCGGCCGGTGGATATTGCGCGGGTGAACCGGCGGTGCTTCATCAATGTGTCCACGGGCGGCTTCGGAGTCGATACGTCGCAGGCGGCAGGCCGGGGGCTGAAGAAGCACCTTGGCGGCTTCGCGTACGTGCTCCGGGGTGTGGAGAACATGATGAAGTTCGACGTGCACAAAGGCGCGTTTCGTGTTGACGGCAGGATCGTCCACGACGGGGACTTCATATTCTTCGCCGTCGGAAACGCCCGGCAGACGGGGGGCGGCATGCCCCTCACTCCGATCGCCCAGGTCGGCGATGGCCGGTTGGACATCATGCTTGTCCACGGCATGTCACGCTTGCAGTTCATGGCACTGCTGCCGGAATTGCGCGCAGGCACGCACCTCGACAGCCGCCACGTCAGTTACTTCCGGGCGGACGAATTCGACGTGGAACCAGAGGGTGAGCTCTGCGTCAACGCAGACGGCGAGGCTGTGGCCGGGGAGTCATTCCGCTTCGACGTCCTGCGAAGGCCGCTCCAGGTGATTGCCGGTACGGGGGCAGAGGCGCTGGGAGACTGATCCGGCGGACGGACCCGGAGAAGCGGGTCCCTCGAGCCGGGTCGAACGGTGGGGTGAAATGAAACCGGGCCGCCCTTTCGGACGGCCCGGTTGCAACTCTTCGGGATGAAGAGAGGATCAGCCCATATCGATCAGGGCCCTGGCCATCTCCATGTACTGCCTCACGTTTTCGAGCAGATTGGCCCGCTGGGCTGCCTGCTCCGTGTATGCGCCGGCGCCGTCGAGCATAACCTTGGCCCGCTCGAGGATCGGCATCGCGCGACGGGCCGGTGCGGCCGTGGTCGCCTCGCGGAGCATCCCGTCGGCCTGCCTCACGAGCGCATAGCCGTTGAAGAAGTTGATCATTCCCACTGTGCGCTCGGATTTGCCGATCTCACGCGCGGACGTGAAGAACCGCATGGCAGCCTCGGGCCGGCCTTCCTGCGTGACGTTGTACCCGCGCACCGCGATCATCTGCGCGATGTTCTCTGCCTGATCGGTCTGGATCGAGTTCGAGGCCAGGCCCGCCCTCACCGCAGCGACGGCCTGATCGATCTGGCCCTCGCCGAGCAGCATCGCCGCCTTCCGGAACGCGATCCCCGGCAGGGTCGGGTCCAGCCGGGCAGCGCGGTCCATCGCGGCAAGCGCGTCGTTCGTGCGGCCAGCGTCACGCAGGACATCGGAGTACACGAGCCATGTCTGGCCGTCCTCCGAGTTGGCCGTCGCACGCTGGCCCATGGCCAGCGCCTGCGGCTGATTGCCCACGTTCTTGTAGGCGAGCATCAGGTTGCGCAGAACCGTCGCGTCCGCCGTGTCACCCTTGATGTCGACCGCGCGACCGTAGTAGGTGATGGCCTTGTTGAAGTACGCGTTCGCCGCATCCATGTTGCCGTTCGCAGGGCCTGTGCGCTGCAACTCGAGGCCCGCGTTCATTGCGAAGTGGCCCGTGTACTCGAGCAGCGCCACGCTCGCTTCCCCACCGGCTGCGGCTTCCTCGACCAGTCGCAGGGCGCCCGCGGGGTCACCGGCATTGGCCAGGTCGTGCGCTATGCTGAGGCGCACGTTGTCATCGCCCGGGTTCAGTGCGAGGTACTCCTGGAAGTACTGCTGCGATACATCCTGACGGCCCAGCTTCGAGGCCAGAATACCGGCCGCGAGCATGGCGTCCTGGTGCAGCGGATCGAACTCGAGCACCTTGCGATACGCGTCGAACGCTTCCTCGTTGCGATCCATGTTCATCAGCGCGGAACCGCGCGCATAATTCGCCGACACGGATCGCGGGTTCAACTCGATTGCCTGCGTGCACAGGTCGAGCGCCTGCTGCCAGTTCTGGCTGTTGATGTAGTCATTGCAGTACGTCACCAGCGACAGCTGACGGACGTACGTCTCGAACGCCTGCACCACCTGCTGCGCACCCTGCTCCGGCGCCTGGAGGGCGAACTGCGGGACCTCGAACGCATCTCCGCCGCCAACCGGATAGAAGGCGGCCGTCACGGCACTCGTCGACTCATCGAGCGTGCCGCACAGCACCAGCGCCGCGACGTCTCCCTGTGCCGCAAGCTGGCGCCACTTGATGCAGTCCATGTCGGACTCACGCAGCCCGAACTTCTTCAGAGCGTCCTTCCACGCCTTCTCCTCAGCAGGAGCGTGGGTCGGCATCTGGTTGATCTGCTTGCGTACCTGATCGGCGAGGCGTCCACCATCGCGTGTGGACTTGCCCTCCGCGTTGACGAACGCAGGCACAAGCACGCGCATGCGGCTCTGTGCCTGCGCAGCGGCGGATCCTGCACTTCCAACGAGCATGGCGCCCGCCATCAACGCGGCTCCGAACATGGTCTGACGTGGACTCAAATTGCGCATCTTTCGGTTCTCCATCCCGAAGGAACCCCTGAACCACCCCGGCAGGAGGTGGCGACCTGACATATCCTACTAAACTTACGATCCCGGAAAGTTCGCCTGCATAACGGGTTGGGCGTCCTTGCCTCAGCAGCTTCCAGTGCGGGTCTGACCATTGTTGGAGAGAATCCGCACATAGTACCCGCCGTTTTTGAATGGTGCAAGACCCGCACCCGTTCAGCGTCCGTGCCGGGCCGCGGAATTCGGCGTGACCGCTCCCTTTCATCGAGGCGGCGGGTACGCGGGTGCTGTCGCATGTCCCCAACAGGGAACACCATTTGCACCCCCAGGTGAACACTCACTTCAGGAGGCGGATGGGATGGGGACCGAGGACCGGATGACGAAGGAAGAAGAGGGCGCCGCCCGGGAGCAGCTGCTCCGAAACGTGGCGTTACTGACCGGCGCGGCCCATGAGCGCCGGCACGAAGCCCTGATGGAGTGGGCGGAATCCGGCTTGAATCTGGATCGCGAGTACGCGGAACAGATTTACGCGCTGGCCGAGGAGGAGGAGCTGGAGCCGGTGTATGCGTTCCACCTGGTGCAATCGGGTCTGGGCGTGCGGGAGCTGGAGGAGCCCGAGCAGGACATGGATGAGGAAGCAGTGCAGCAGGCCCCTCCGGACTGGGTCGCAAAGGACGTGGTGGAATTCGAGGATGTGGTCCTCGAGCGGAGGCTGCGTGCCAGTTTCCGACGGCTGCGCTCCCACCTGGAAGACAGCGCCACAGCGGCGGAGGCAGTCGCGGAGTTCCTGCGGGAACCGGATGTGGGTCCGGTTCGCCTGCGGTAACCTGTCGGGCGGCCGGCTGATCCGCCGGCGTCCGGATCAGCCGGTCAGGAAGTCGACATCCAGTTCGGGTTTGCTCAGCGGCGAACGTTGTGATGTCCGGCGCAGTTCGGGGTTGCGCGCGGACACCAGCCGCTCCGTGAAATCGATCCGCTCTTCCATCAGATCCATGCGACGATTGATGTGCTCGAGCAGGGCGACAGTCCGCTCACCCGTGGTGTCCTGCATGCGGGCCTGCGTGCGATCGATGGTAATCGCCTCCAGCAGGCCGCCGAGCTTCTTCGTGATCGGCCGCAGGATCATCACGGCAGCGATGCACATGAACATGCTGATCGGTATGAGTGCTTCCACGATCCCTCTGCTCCAGCAGAATCCCTGACGACCGGCGCGCCGGTGCGCGTGGCTCGCGCTGAACTGACTACGGGCGCGGCCCCGCTCCGGTTTCACCGGCACGCCTTCCCCGACTGTGCCGTGTCAGCGGCCGGGGACCGCTTTCACGTTGTTGGCAGGATCGAGGTCGATGAGGATCCGATCCGGGTCGAGCGTGACTGTCGCAGGTCGGCTGGCCGTGGTGATCGTGACGGTCTGGCGCTGCTCGCGCGACGTGAGGCGCTGCACCGTGTCACCGACCTGGATATCGACGGGCATCCATATCTCGCCGTCGCGCACGACCTCCACGCTCGTGACCCACTGCCCGTCCTCCGTCTGCCGGGTGCTGACGTCGCCGACACCGTAATCAAGCGTGCCGGTCGTATGGATCCACTGATCGAAGAACCAGTCGAGACTCCCGGGACTGCTGGCGTTGAACGCCGTGCGCAGATCGCTCTCCGTCACATGCTGCAAAGAGTGCTGTGCGTAGTAGGAGCGGAGCGCGGCGCGGAACGCCTCATCGCCGACGAGCCAGCGCAGCATGCGGAAGATGAGCGAAGGCTTCGAGTAGGTCATGGCACTGTACGTACCCGGGTCCCGGAAGTCTGCTGACGCGAGTCCGACGGGCTGAGTACGTCCTGACTGTTCGAGCCTGACGACCGCGTTCATGCTCCCGTCCCAGTTCACCCCACGGCCCGCCTCCTCGTGTGCCCAGTTCGTGAGGAATGACGCGAACCCCTCATCGAGCCAGCCCTCGCGCCACTCGTTGTTGGCCAGCACACCGTGAACGAAGTTGTGGCCGACCTCGTGGAGGATGAGGCCCTCGGATTCCGAACCATTCATGACCATCATCGGGAACTCGGTGCCGCCGCCTTCAATTCGGTGCACGTTCGTCATCTGCGGCCACGGATACGGTCCGAAGACGCCCTCGAACCAACCGAGCGCGGCGACAGTGCGATCTACCACCACGCCATCCGCCCATCCCGTATCGCCGGGCCGATAGAGGACGTGCACCGCGATGTCGCGATGCATGCCCCCCTCGTATATGTATTCGGGGTTCGTCGTCCACGCGAAGTGATGGACCCTCTCCGCCCGCCAGCGCACCTGCTTCCTCCCGTCCGCCGCGTGCCGGGGCAGCAAGCCGAGCCTCGCCGCGGCACGCGCAGGGTAGGCATTGCCCCGCATCTGCGGCTGCGCATCCGGCCGCGCTGCCGCCACTGCCCAGCCGGGATCACCGTCGACCGGAACGCCGGTCGCACCCATGACCTGGTCTGCAGCGACGTCGATGGTGACGTCATAGTCACCGAACTCACCGTAGAACTCGCCCTGCGGCATGAGCGGCTGTACCGCCCAGCCGTCGCGGTCGTATACCGCAATGCGCGGATACCACTGAGCGAAATCGTAGTGGCGTCCCTGCCGCCCCTGTCTGCGCGGCAGCGTGGACGGCCTCGCATCCCATACGATGTCCACCACTGCACTGCCGCCCGGCTCGATCGGCCGGGGCAGCGGAACGCCCATCACCGTCGAGTCAGGAGCACCGGGATAGACCGGCGTGACCGCGACACCGCCTACGGAGACGTGGTGCACGCGCTCGAAGGCGTGCTCGTCCGCGCCGAGATTCGTGAAACGACGCTCGTTGAACTCCAGTTCCCGGCGTGCCCAGCTGCTGTTGGGCCGAAACGCATTCAGGTGCAGGTGGAACCATAGCGTGTCGATGCGTTGCGGAGCATGATTGCGGTACTGCAGCTGGAGCCGGCCGTTCAGCACCTCGGAGGACTCATCCAGCCGCGCTTCGATGCGATAGTCGACGTGCTGCTGGAAGTACGCGGTGTCCTGAGCGACGGCTGCGGCGAGGAGGAGCGACAGGGCGATCATGAATATCACTCGGCTGAAGGAACGGAAGCCGCGATCGTCGCGCGGCCAATGGGGCGGTGCGTGCCGGGGGCAGCCGGAACGCGTCGATCCGCTGCGTGAAGCATGCTATTCCGCACGATGCATTATAGCTAGTTTCCCGCGCTGGGTTCCGTAAGCCGGTACCGAACAGGTGAGGATGCAGAGCGAGCAACTCGACGCGCAGAGGGATGAGGCGGAGGCCGGCCCGGGGGTCTCGCGCGGCCTGCGCTATATGGCGACGGGCGCGTTCTTTTTCAGTGTGATGAGCCTGCTCGTGAAGCTGGCCGGGCAGACGCTGCCGAGCCAGGAGATCGTGTTCGCCCGCTCGCTTGTCATGACAGTGCTGAGCTTTCTGCTGCTGAAGCGGCTGGGCATGGCGCTGCTCGGAACGCGACGACGACTGCTCGTCGTGCGCGGCCTGCTCGGCTTCGCAGCGCTCAGCTGCTTCTACTACGCGATCGTGCACCTGCCGCTCGCGGACGCGACCGTCATCCAGTACACCAACCCGGCATTCGCGGCGGTGTTCGCGGTGTTCGTACTGGGGGAGCGGATGCGGCGGCGCGAAGTGGTGTGTGTCATGCTCAGCCTCATTGGCGTGCTGCTCGTCGCGCAGCCCGGCTTCCTGTTCGGCAGCGACAGCGGTCTCGATCCGACCGCCGCGGGCGTCGCGCTGCTCGGCGCAGTGCTCAGCGCAGCTGCCTACGTCACTGTCCGGCAACTCGCGGCAGAACACCACCTCGTCGTCATCTTCTACTTCGCCGTCATCAGCACGCTCGGAGCAGTGCCCGGCACGCTGCTGAATCCGGTGCTCCCGAATGCGAGGGAACTGCTGCTGCTTCTGGGCGTTGGCGTGATGACGCACCTGGGACAGGTCTACATGACGCGCGGCCTGCACCTCGAGCGCGCGGGGCGCGCCACCGCCACAGCGCTGGTGCAGATCGTATTTGCAGGCGTATGGGGCGCAATCTTCTTCTCGCAGATCCCCGGTCCGCTCGGAATGATCGGCGCCGCACTGGTCGTTGCAGGCGTATTACTGCTCGGGCGGAGCTGACGCCCGTGGTCGCGCCAGCCCGCTCCGATCGGATCCGGAATGCGGCGTCGCCTGACGGCACGGCCCGGCCCGGTGCGCCTGGTCAGGATGCCCGCTTGCCCGCCCCGCCTCTCCTGATTCTATTTGCTGCGCGGTCCGCTGAAGGGCCGCCCGGAGGTGTGAGCGATGGAAACGAAGCGACCGACCAATCCTGCCGCCGAGGAAATCCTCGGACAGTACTTCCCCGTTCTGGACCACGGATTCGTATCGCTGGTCGACTACATGGGCACCGATGACAGTATCGAACGGGCGGCCCGTGTCAGTTACGGCTACGGCACGCGCAGAGCCAGCCAGACGCGCGGACTCATACGCTACCTGCGGCGTCACCGTCATACGACGCCGAGCGAGATGATCGAGGTGAAGTTTCACTGCGCAATGCCCATGTTCGTCGCCAGGCAGTGGATCAGGCACCGGACGGCGAACGTGAACGAGTACAGCGGCCGCTACTCGCTTATGCCGCTGCTGTTCTATACGCCGCAGCCGGCCGACTTCGCGCTGCAGAGTGCGCAGAACAATCAGGGACGGTCCACGGAGGCCGCGAGCAAAGCGCTGTTCAATGAAGCCACGGCCCGCTGGGAGCGGATGCGCGCGGAAGCTGCCGACGCGTACGGGTGGCTGGTCGCCGAGGATGTCGCACGCGAGATCGCGCGCATCGAGTTGCCGCTGTCGACCTACACGCAGTGGTACTGGAAGATCGACCTGCACAATCTGCTGCATTTCCTGACGCTCCGCGTCGATCCGCATGCGCAGCTGGAGATCCGGGCGTTCGCTGAAGTCATGGCCGGTATGGTCAAGCGCGTCGCCCCGCTGTCCTATGAGGCGTGGATCGACTACGACGTGGCCGGTGGTCACTTCAGCCGCGGCGAGCTTGCCGCACTGCGTTCGCTTCTCGCTGCAGGCGATGCGGATATTCATGCGCGCGACGGCGCTTTGCTCGACATGGACGGACTTGCCGCGCATGGTCTGTCGGCGCGCGAAGCGCGGGAACTGCTGCTCAAGCTGAACGATCGCGACACACCGGACTACGAGCTGGACATCGGCCG
>JAGTUV010000386.1 GCA_018224305.1 Gemmatimonadota bacterium | reverse complement strand
GTCCTCGGCAATGCCGATCACCCTCGTTCAGGGCGCGTCCGCCGCGGCTATCCGAAGGCACTGACCGATTGCCTCCTGGTTCGGCCACGGCACGCGTGCCATCCCCTCGCCGACGACCACGACCCGCTGCGAGTTCTCCCGATCGCGCTCGTCGAAAGCCCGCCCCCGGATCACACGCGTGCCGAGCGTCCTGAAGTAGTCCGGCGTACCGGCCTGGAGAATGAAGTTGCCCAGGTTGCGCACCGTATCGATTCCGGCGACCCACAGTCCGCGGCCCTCGTTGCTCCAGAATGGCACCGACGCAGCCAGCGCGACGCTCGTTACGCCGGGCATCGTCTCTGCGGCCTCCATCATGCGCAGGTTGAGCGCACGACTCGCCCCGTCGTCCATGCTGGTGCCGCGCAGATTCGCCCACGCGAAGAGGATCGGATCCACATCGTAGCCGAGCCGGAACTGCTGGACGTTGTGTAGGCTGCGCACGAACAGACCGGCGCCGACGAGCAGCACCACGGACAGCGCGGCCTGCACGATCAGCAGCCCGGCGCCGGTCCGCGACCGCTGAAAACCATCCTCGCGGCCACCGGCCCTGAGCGTGCCGGCGAGATCGGTGCGTCCGGCGTGCAGCGCAGGCACGAGCCCCGTGAGGAGCGCCACCACGAGTGTGACGGCCCCCAGATACAGCAACGTTCGACCGTCCGTGAGGGCGCCGGCCGGAAAGTCCGCAGGAAGGTACAGTGCCCGGAGCCCGGCTCCTCCCCAATGCGCGATCAGCAGACCGGCAGCGCCACCGAGAACGGCCAGCACCAGACTCTCACTGAACAGCTGGCGCAGCAGCCGCCCACGCGATACGCCAAGGGCCAGGCGCAACGCAATCTCGCGCCGACGGCTCACGGCACGTGAAAGCAGCAGGTTGGCGACGTTCGCGCACGCGACCAGCAGTACGATGAACGCGACGCCACTGACCCACGCGGCAACCCGCGAGTCCCGCCCCGCCTGCGGCCCCCGCTCGAGCTGCACCGGACCGAGTGTCCCGCGCGGCCGCACATCCTCGACCGCACCCCAGCCCGGCATCGCGGCGAAGGCCTGACGCCAGCTGTGACGGAACGCCTGCGTCAGATCCGCTTCGGCTTCCTCCACGCTGACACCTGGCCCCCGGCGGACGATCATCTCCAGCCAGCTCCAGTTGTAATTCGTGTGATACGTGGTGCCGCGGAACGCGTGCGCGTGCGCGGACAGGGGAACCCACGCCGCCGGCACGCCCTGGTCACTCATGCCGACGAAGCCTTCCGGCGCCACTCCGATGATCGTGCCGAGCAGGCGATCCACCTGGAGACTCTGACCTATGACGTCCGGACTGCCACCGAACTGCGTCTGCCAGTAGTCGTAGCCGAGCACGACGACGGGCGACCCCACAGGCACGCGGTCCTCGGCCGCCGAGAAGAACCGGCCGAGTGCCGGGCGGGCCGCGAAGAAGTCGAAGAAGCTCGCCGTGGCTATCGTGACCGGCACCTCGCGCAGTCCCTCGCCCGAGCCCACGCCCTGACGCCGCGTCTGGAACGCCGCGATGTCACTGAACGAGGTCGTCTGTTCCACGACATCGAGATACCGCCGGACCTGGAAGTTCCGGTTGATATCCTCCTCGCCGCGATCGATGCCGTGCAGGTAGACGCGATGCACCGACGCCTGATCAATCAGCGCCGGCGGTGCGCGGAACAGCAGACGGTCGACGATGCCGAACATCGTCGCATTCGCTCCAATACCCAGGCCCAGCGTGAGCACGACACCGAGCGTGAACGCCTTCCGCGTTCGCAGGCCCCGCACCGCATAGCGAATGTCCTGCATCGTCGTCTCCAGCAGCACCACGCCCCGCGCATCACGCGCCTCGTCCCTGATCCGCTCGACGCCACCGAACTCGAGCCGTGCCTGTCGCAGCGCTTCCGCTTGCGGCACACCCTCCGCAACGAGCTTCTCCGTGTGGCGATCGATGTGGTAACGAAGCTCGTCCTCCAGCTCCGCCTCCATCTCCTCGCGGCGCAGCAGCGCCCGCATGCGATAGCGCACTTCGCTCAGCAGTCGGCTCATCGGCGGCTCTCCCTGAAGCGGTTCAGTTCATTTCGAGGACGAGGTCCACGGCGGCCGTGAGCCTGCGCCACGCCTCCACGTCGGCCGCCAGCTGCTTTCGACCCGCACGCGTCAGCTCGTAATACTTCGCGCGCCGGTTGTTCTCAGACTCGCACCACTCCGCACGGATCCAGCCGCGGCGCTCCAGTCGGTGCAGCGCCGGATACAAAGAGCCCTGCGGGATCGTCAACGTCGCCCGCGATACCTGGTGCAGCCGCTCCGATATCGCCCAGCCGTGCATCCGCTGGAGCGAGAGCGTGCGCAGAATGAGGAGGTCGAGTGTGCCCTGCGGCAGATCGAGTCGTTCGGTCATGACGGCTCCGCTGGTCCCCTTTCGCTTCTACAGGAGCCAAGGATACTACCCTTCTTGTAGAAGCGCAAAGGGAGCGGGACGAACAGAGCCGACTTGCACCAGACCGCGCCAGTCTGTTCAGAACATGCGCACGCTGACGCTGAGCACCCGGCCCGGGCGCGGCAGACCGCATTGATCGAAGAGGGCGGAGTCGGCGATGTTGTCCACCGACGCCGATGTTTCCAGTCGGCGTGCGGAGCCGAGCGACCAGATGCGGGCCAGCGTCGCGTTGAGCCATGTGCCGCCGGCCAGCTCCACATCCGCGCCGGAATCCGGGTCCTGACAGAACTGCGGGCCGGTATACTCTGCTTCCGCGGCGCCGGTGAAGCCGGCAGCAATGGGGAAAGCGACCCAGCCACGTGCCGCACGGCCGGGCAGGTTCTCGGGCCTGGCGGCGGCGGCGGTGGATGGATCCCGGAGCGTGGTCGTCTGGAGCGTGAGGTCGCCTCCGAGCGAGACGGCACCGAATGACTGGTTGAAGAGCACTTCGATCCCGGTGCTGATGAGCTCATCCGAGTTCACGCGCATGCGGCGGCCATCAGCGAGCGTGATCCGCCGGATCGCACCGGACAGGTCGTGGTGGAAGCCGACGAGCTGGAGTTCACCGGTGCCGACGCGCGTCGTCACGCCGCCCTCGACGGCGACGAGATGCTCGGGACGCAGTTCGGGATTGGCGACGAATCGGTTGAGGGCCTCGGAGTACATCTCGCGGAGAGCGGGGAATCGGCCGCGCCGACTGACACCGGCATGGAAGAGCGTGCCGCCGCCATTGAGGATTGCAGACATGCCGGCGCGCGCGCCCCAGTCGTCCAGGGTGCCGGATGCGGGCAGATTTCCCGTGCGCGGTGTCCAGCCGCGGTCCCACGCGCCGCCCACGCTCAGCCGGAGCGTGGCGATGGATGCCGAGGGCGCTTCGAGGAGCAGCCACGTCGTCTCGCCGGCCAGGCTCGTGAGGCGCTGACCGTAGAGCGCCGACTCACCGTTGACGATCGCCTCGTGGTCGATATCGGCGAACGTGAACGCGGCTGCCAGGTTGCCGCGCGCGCCGAGCGAGTGATCGCCGAGGAGACGTGTCGTCAATGTCCGGGCGTTGCCATCCTCGCGGCCGATCACGTCGTCGTAGTCGCGCGTACGGTATGATCGGATGCTCGTGTGACCCAGGTCCATTCCGACGCTCGCCTCGAGGTCTCCCCTGCCCCATGGAGTGTCGTGGTGTCCCGTCCCGCCGGACACGGCCACCACCAGCCGCTCGATAGCCGGATACCGCCAGAGCCGTGGCTGCGATGCACCCAGTTCCGCCGCGATTCCCCTCGCGCCTCTGAACCCGGACGCGGACAGGCTCGCCCATCCGTTTCGGTCACGGTCGTAGCGAAGCGAGAGGAACCCGCTCAGGTTCGTGGCGTCGGTGTTGAGACGCAGGCCGTCCGTCGCAACCGGCTCGGTGATGCCCCGCGGAAGCGGGAACCCGGGCCGGTCACGCCAGCCCGCGCCGATCCGTACGACGCCCGCACCATCGTCGGTGGCG
The DNA here is from genome assembly GCA_018224305.1 of Gemmatimonadota bacterium. Classification (GTDB taxonomy): domain Bacteria; phylum Gemmatimonadota; class Gemmatimonadetes; order Longimicrobiales; family RSA9; genus SH-MAG3. The sequence continues at coordinate 1,693 of JAGTUV010000386.1, read as the reverse complement.
AAGGGCTGCTCCGCATGCGCGGCCGCCGCATAGCCACCTTCACCGTCGAGGGTTCCGCTCGCCGAGAACGACGCGCTGCGAGGCAGCAGCCGCGCGGCTGTGCTCATCTCGACGACACCCCCGAGCACATTCGGCCCGTGAAGCATCGACGAGATGCCGCGCACGAACCGGACGTTATCGACAGCACCCGCGGAGAAAACCGACACATCGGTCCGGCCGTCCCAGCCCAGCGTGAGCGGCACGCCGTCGAGCAGTACAGCGACCTGACGGGACTCCGATCCACGCACGGCGATCTCCGCCTCACCACGCGTATTCGTGCGCACGTGCAGCGCCGGGATACTGCGCAGCACTTCCTCCGTCGTCGGCGCAGCCGGCAGGCGGAGCGATGCGACATCCACCTCGATCGCACTGACACCGCCCGCCGTCATGATCGGGCGAACCATCCCGGCCACCAGGCGCTCCAGGCGAATCACGGCCGTGTCGGCGCGCGTGGTGTCACGCGGCGTCTGGCCGCTGACCGCGACCGGCACCAGCAGAGTCGCCGTCAGGATGGGCAGCGTAATCCGTGCGACGATCATCGGCTGACCTGACGACGGACTGCCGGGCTCGCGGGATGCAGGCAGCGATGAACGTGATCGGGATAGCGACTCATTGTGGATGTGCCTCTCGGAAAACGCTCCACGCTAAATGGTACGTCTCGCCGGCGCCAGCTTCGCGTGGGACAGGCGTCCGGCACGCCTCGCCACGTCAGACCACGGCATGCAGCGCGCGGTCAACGTTCGAATCCGGGCGGCACGACGGGCCAGACTGCGCTCGTGCAGTGCAACATCAACGAGTAGCGTGCGCCCGCATCGGCGATAACTCACCTGTTCAGCCTGTTGCACCGGGTTGCACAGATGGCGCCAACGGCGCTGCGTGCGTTGCGCTCGGCGTCATCGCGGATGGGATGGCACTCCGACATCCCCCGTGAAGCATTGACCCGGGGACCGGCCAACGTCCACATTGGGGCTGCTCAGGGCTGACCCGGCCATTCCCCTGCCAGAATACCAAGCCGATGGAGAGTATGCGGCGTGACCCGGTCCTTCGCTGGCCCGGCTGGATCGCGGACCTGGCCGCCGACCGCGAGGCCCGGCGGCTGGCGAGTCTCATGGCGCTGTTCTTCCTCGTCGTATGCGCCGTAGGCATCCTGCGCCCCATCAAGAACGCGCTGGCGCTGGACGGCCTCGGCGCGACGGACTTCTACAAGGTCTATCTGGTCAGCGCGATTGTGGTGGCCTTCGTTCCGGCGTTCAACGGCCTGGCACGCCGGCTGCCGTGGGGCAGGCTGTTCGCCCTGGTAGCGCTGTTCTTCGCGTCGAACCTGGTGCTGTTCCGGCTGCTTTACACGGAGGGCAGTACCGCCCTCGGCCTGGCGTTTTACGGATGGTACGACCTCTTCGCTGCCGCTCTCGTCACGCAGTTCTTCATGGCCACGCAGTTGTACTTCGACGCGCGCAGCGCGCGGAGGGCGTTCCCTCTGGTCATCGCCGGCGGTTCCATCGGTGCCACCATCGGTGGCGCCATCACGGGGTTCTTCGCGGAGACCGTCGGCACGCCCAACCTGCTGCTGGTAGCGGCCGCACTGATCGGCCTGTTCGCCGCCGGCATTCCCTGGGTGCTGCGGGAGCGTGACGGCGCCCCGGCCAGCGGCCTG
>JAGTUV010000385.1 GCA_018224305.1 Gemmatimonadota bacterium | reverse complement strand
TCATGGAGGCATTCGCGTACATCGATGTGCGTGAGCGTCTCGCGCAGGTGCAGGCGCCGACACTGGTGCTTCACAGCCGCGGGGATCAGCGGATTCACTTCGAGAAGGGCCGCCAGCTTGCCATGGGTATCCCTGGCGCGAGGTTCGTCCTGCTGGAGAGTGAGAACCACCTGATCCTCGAGCACGAGCCCGCATTCGAGCACTGGGTGCGTGAGGCACTCCGTTTCCTGGCCGAGGAGACGGCCGCCTGAGGTGCGTCCGGGCCCGGGCGACTCCGCGCGAAACAGTCTGACACACTGCTGAAACCCCGGCGAAACCTGGATCCGCAACATTGCTCTGCGGAAGCCGCTAACGGCTTTGCGGGGCGTCCCACGGGACCACCCGGTACGTATCGTACCACGCAGACGCGGAGACACAGGTGAATACCTCAATGATTCATGACGTACCTGCAGGCGCCACACTTACGAGGCGGCGCAGGGCCGGATCCCTGCTCGATCATCCCGGCCGGGCGGCAATCGCGGCGTGCATCGGACTCGCAGTCCTGCTCGTCGGCTGCGGCGGGCCCGCGGAGGGCGCGGTCGGCAACGGCGCTCACTCCACAACTGCCGCCGCCGGCGCGGACGCAGTTCCGATTTTTTCACCGGCGCAGGAGTTCGTGGACAACTTTAGCGGAGGCATGTCATGACCATGCAGCCTGAATCGGTCCGGGGGGCGCCGGCATCCGCTTCGCAGTCGAGCGACGTCGAGCGCGAGGTACCGCTGGCCATGAGCCCCGCGGAATTCCGCCGCGTCGGGCGTGGACTCGTGGACAGGATAGCGGGGTTCCTCGAGTCCGTACCGGAGCGTGCCGTGGCGAGGAACGGCTCGCCTCAGTCCGTGCGCGCGCTGCTGCGGGCTGGCGAATCGCTGCCTGATGAGGGGGCTGACGCCGATGCGCTTCTGGCTGCCGCCGCGAATGTGCTGTTCGATCACTCACTCTTCAACGGTCATCCGCGCTTCTTCGGATACATCACATCCTCGCCCGCGCCCATCGGGATGCTCGGCGACCTGCTGGCCGCAGCGGTGAACGCGAACGTCGGCGCGTGGCGGCTGGCGCCCGTGGCGACGGAGATCGAAGCGCAGGCGGTACGCTGGATCGCCGATCTGATCGGTTATCCTGAAGATACCGGCGGGCTGTTCGTGAGCGGCGGCAACATGGCGAACATGGTCGGACTGTTCGCCGCACGCACCGCTGCCGCCGACTGGAACGTACGCACTCACGGTCTCGCGGCCCCGGACGCGCGCGCGCTGCGCGTATACGCGTCCGCAGAGACTCATACGTGGATCCAGAAGGCCGCGGACCTGGCCGGCATCGGTACGGACGCGATCCGCTGGATACCGACCGATGCGGATCTTCGGATGGACACCGGCGCATTACGAGCCGCCATGGCCCGCGATGCGGAGACGGGTGCCATCCCGCTGATGGTCGTCGGCACGGCGGGCTCCGTCAGCACGGGTGCGGTGGATCCGCTCTTCGACATCGCGGAGATCTGTCGCGAAGCGGGCGTGTGGTTCCACATCGACGGCGCCTATGGCGCCATTGCTGCCGCAGTGCCAGGCACCCCGCGCGATCTCGAGGCGCTTCACCTCGCGGACTCTGTGGCCGTGGACCCGCACAAATGGCTCTATGCGCCGCTCGAAGCGGGCTGCATCCTGGTTCGCAACGCGCAGGCGCTGCGCGGTGCCTTCGCTTACCATCCGCCCTACTACCACTTTGGCGAAGAAGCGACGAACTACACGGATTATGGGCCGCAGAATTCACGTGGATTCCGTGCGCTCAAGGTGTGGCTCGCATTGCAGCAGGCGGGGCGAAAGGGATACGTCCGGATGGTGGGCGATGACATCCGTCTCAGCGAACGGCTTTCGTCCCTCGTCAAGTCCTCACCGGAGCTCCAGGCGATTACGCAGGGCCTCAGCATCACTACGTTCCGCTATGTGCCCCGAGACCTCCAGGTGGAAGCCCCGGACAATGTCGGCACCGCGCAACAGGCACGCGCCACCGAATCATATCTGAACGAGTTGAACCAGGCGCTGCTCGATGAAATTCAGAGATCCGGCGCGACGTTTGTCTCGAATGCAGTGGTTCACGGCAGGTATGTGCTGAGACCCTGCATCGTGAACTTCAACACGAGGCAGTCGGACGTCGACGCGCTGCCGGAGATCGTCGTGAGGCTGGGCAGGGAGGTGGATGCGATGCTGCGTTCACCACTGCAACGCAGCTAGCCGGCGGGTGCCGCACCTCCTCCTGCATCAATGCATACTGATGGATAGCAGAGGGCGGACGCGGCGGCTGGCCGGCCCAAAAGGGCAGAACGGCGGCCAGGGACGGCCGCGGTGGGCGGGGGGCCGTGCGCAAAGCGGCAGACGCAATGCGCACCGGCCCGCCCTGCCCGGTCAGTCGTCGATCACGAACGTGACCATCATATTCACCTGATACTCGGCCGGGCGGCCGTTATCGATGCGCACGTGCTGCTCCTTGATCCAGGCACTCCTGATGTTGCGGATCGTCTTGCTGGCGCGGATGATTCCCTGCTCGACGGCGTCCTCGAAGCTCTTCTTCGAGGTTGAGCTGATCTCTGAGACCTTGGCGACGGACATGCTACCTCCCGGGATGTTTGTGAGCCGGCGATCGGCAGTGACGGCCGGGTGCTGCGGTGGATCCGCGCGCGGAGCACTGGCCCTCATGCCAGTAAACGCGATGCGTCGAGAGTCCTGCGAGCGGGTGACCGGGAGTCGATGCATGATTCCGGCCGCGTCGTCGCGGCCGCGGCTGCCTCGGATGGGGCGCGACCGTGGCGCGAGAGCCACGAACTTCGCAAGTTGACGGATGCCCGATCACCTGATTGAAGGACTGCGGCGGTTCCGCCGGGATGTGTTCCCGCGCTACCGGGAGCACTACGAGAAGCTGGTGCGGGAGGGACAGCACCCCTCGACGCTCTTCATCGGCTGTGCGGATTCGCGCGTCGTGCCTGAGCTGTTCACCAGCGCGGGCCCCGGAGAGCTGTTTCATGTGCGGAACATGGGCGCGTTCGTGCCGCCGTTCGAGTCGGACATTGGCTATCACGGCACGTCGGCGGCGATCGAGTTTGCGTCGATCGTTCTCAACGTGGACAGCATCGTGGTATGCGGTCACACGCACTGCGGTGCGATCCGGGCGCTCTATGATCCGGACGCTGGGCGCACACCGCACATCGACCGCTGGCTCAATCTGGCCCGGGAGGCGCGTGTCGATGGGCCGCTCGATGAGCAGGCGCTGCGTCGCACGGAGCAGCGGTCGATCGCGTTGCAGCTCCAGCGACTGCTGACGTATCCGGAACTGCGCGAGCGTGTCGAGAACGGCACAGTCTCGCTGCACGGCTGGCATTACATCATCGAGGAAGGCACCATCGACATCCTCGACGTCGATCGCGGCGAGTTCGTGCGGATGCCGATGTGATTGTGCTCCCTCCCACCTCCGAGCGTTCATGCATTCAGTGAGGCGGGCCCTGCCGTTTCCGCTCATCGGGCTGCTGCTGGCTGTGCCAGTGAGCGCCGAGTTGCGCCTGACGGGCTCGCCAGTGCGCGCCGAGCCAGCTCCGTCGAGTCCGCTGTGGCCGGCCGGCCGGGACGCGGCATTGCCCGACACCACTGTGCTGCGCCAGTCGCTGGAGCGGATTACGTCACGATTTGACGGTATCGCCGGCATCAGCGTGCGCAACCTCAGAACGGGCGAATCACTTTCGATGCGCGGTGCGGAGAAGTACCCGTCTGCATCACTGATCAAGATACCGATTCTGGTGACGCTGATGGACGAGGTCGCTCAGGGCCGCATGCAGTTGAGCGAGCGATCGACGATGATCGCGCGTGATCGAGTGGGTGGTTCGGGAATCCTGCGGCACATGGAGTCGGGCATTTCGCTCAGCCTCGAGGATCTGGCGTGGCTGATGATGACGCTGTCGGACAATACGGCTACGAACCTGCTGCTCGACAAGCTCGACATTGCGACTGTTGGCGTGAAGATGGAAGCGCTCGGTCTGCCCGAGAGCAAGGTGCACTCGAAGACGTTCCGGCGGCAGACGTCGATAGCAATGGATTCGTCAGTCCTGTACGGCCTCGGCGTGGCGACGCCGGACGAGATGGTCGATCTGCTCGCCATGCTGCACGAGGGCCGGGCGGTCTCGCCTGCGCTGGACTCACTGGCGATACGGATGCTCCTAGCCAACCAGGATGCGAGCATGCTGGTGCGCTGGCTGCCGGGCGGTACGCGCGTCGCGCACAAGTCCGGCGCGGTGGATCGCGCCCGCAACGACTGCGGCATCATGTACACGCCGTCCGCACCGATCGGGCTGTGCGTAATGACACGCGAGAACGAGGCGACGTCGTATGCGGTGGACAGTCCGCCGCATCTGCTGGTGGCAGCGGTCGCGCGCGAAGTGTTTCGTCACTACAACCCGGCGGTGCCGCTGCCGGATCTGCCTGCGATCACGGTGCACTAGAGGATGCGCGAACGGATCCTCGAGTTGGAGAGGGCTGCGCGTCCGTTAGAGCCGGGCTCGACCCGACGCCGGCACCTGCGCAACGCTGCCGTCGCATCGACTGAGCGGTTCCTCAGGAAGCTGGCCACCGCCCCAGCGTATGTGGAGGACGATCCGGGCCCGGGTCGTGGCAGCATCCAGGGTCCGGCACAGTACACGGGCCGTCTCTTCGACACGCCGATCTCCGAGCACGGCATGCCGATGCACGAAGCGATCGATATGCTCGAGCGCGATGTGGTGCGGCCGGGTGGCAATCCTGCATCAGGCGGGTACCTGGCCTACATACCGGGCGGCGGCATCTACCACAGCGCGCTCGGCGACTTCATTGCTGCCGTTACGAACAAGTACGCCGGCGTGTCGTTCGCCGGACCGGGAGCCGTGCGGCTGGAGAACATGCTGCTCCGCTGGACGGCGGACCTGGTCGGATATCCCGTCGGAGCCGCAGGCAACATTGCGTCGGGCGGCAGCATTGCCAATCTCACGGCGATTGCCACCGCGCGTGATGCGCACGAACTGAATGGAGCGGATTATGCCCGTGCAGTCGTCTATGTGACCTCCCAGGTGCACCACAGCATCGACAAGGCGCTGCGCATCGCGGGCATGCAGGAGGTCCGAGTGCGTCACGTTGCGATCGACGAGCGATACCGTATGCGAGCGGACGCGCTCGCTGAAGCGATTGCCGCCGATCGTGCGGCCGGCCTGACGCCGTGGCTGATCATCGCGTCGGCAGGTACGACGGACACCGGCGCCGTGGATCCGCTGGACGCCATTGCCGATGTTGCGTGGCGCGAGCAATGCTGGTTTCATGTTGATGCGGCCTATGGCGGCTTCTTCCTGCTGACAGAGCATGGCAGGGCGCTGATGCGCGGCATCGAGCGATCCGATTCGGTGGTGCTCGATCCGCACAAGGGGATGTTTCTGCCATACGGGGCGGGAATCGTCATCGTGCGCGATGCGGCCGCGCTCATACGCACGCACCGCTATACTGGCGCGTACATGCAGGATGCGGTTCCCGATGATCCCGCCGACGTTTCGCCCGCGGACGTGTCACCGGAGTTGACGAAGCACTTCCGCGCACTGCGCATGTGGCTGCCACTCGCATTGCTCGGCACGAGGCCGTTCACCGCCGCACTCGACGAGAAGCTGCTCCTCGCCCGCTACTTCCGCGAGGAGATCGAGCGTGCCGGTTTCGAGGTAGGGCCGGAGCCGGATCTCTCGGTGGTCACGTACCGGTGGGCACCACAAGGCGCATCGCTGGATGCAGCAAACCGGCGGAATCGGGCGATCGTCGAGAACGTGCGACGCGACGGCCGCGTATTCATCTCGTCGACAATGCTGGATGACCGCTTCACATTAAGGCTGGCGGTGCTGTCGTTCAGGACGCATCTGCGGACCATCGACATGGCGCTTGACGTGCTGCGCGCGGAGGTCTGAACGGCGTGCGAAAGGTTCAACGGCACGGTACCGCTCTGTCCGGTTGTTGACCGCCCGGTGCGCCGGTCCGGTCGCCTGTCGCAACGGAACCATGCACTGGAGTCGTTATGTACCGTAGTGAAGATCGGATTCGCCGCTCACGCGCCGGGGCGGCTCTGGCGGTTGTGGCGATTGTCGCCGGCTGCGCAACCGCGTCGGCACCGCTGCCGGGCGAGGAGCCGGTATCGCGAGGCGAGGCTCCGCGGCCCCGGCAGGAGGCGTCCACATCGGGGAACGCTCCGCAAGGGCAGCACGCATTCCCATCGGATGATGCTCCGCCGCCCATCGAACGTGAGTTCCGCGGAGTGTGGATCGCCGCAGTGTCGAACATGGACTGGCCATCGCAGCCAGGTCTGCCGCCGGACTCGCAGCGCGCGGAACTCGTGCGCATGTTCGATCGCGCGCACGAGATGCGACTCAATGCCGTGATCCTGCACATCAGGCCGGCCGGTGATGCGCTGTACGAGTCGGAGCTGGAGCCGTGGTCGGAGTATCTGACGGGCGAGCAGGGGAGGGCGCCGGATCCATATTACGATCCGCTGGCGTTCGCAGTCGAGGAAGCGCATGCACGCGGGCTCGAACTGCATGCATGGTTCAATCCGTATCGGGCGCGGCACCCATCAGCCCGCGGCGAGCTCGCCCCGAACCATATTGCACGAGCCAATCCGGAGCTGGTGAGGCGCTACGCCGCATACCTCTGGATGGATCCGGGCGAGGACGAGGTGCGGCAGCGAAGTGTGGATGTCGTCGTCGACGTCGTGCGTCGCTACGACATCGACGGCGTGCACATCGATGATTACTTCTATCCCTACCGCGAACTGGGTCCCGACGGTCTCGAGATGGACTTCCCCGACTCTGCGAGCTACGCGCGCTACCGCGCGACGGGCGGCACGCTCGACCGCAGCGACTGGCGCCGCGCGAACGTCGATCGTTATGTCGCCGAGCTGTATGAGGCGGTGAAGCGGGAGAAGCCGCTCGTGAAGGTCGGTATCAGTCCGATCGGCACATGGCGGCCGAACGTGCGGCCGCAGCTCGGAGGGTTCGATGCGTACGAGTCCATATCGGCCGATGCCCGCAAATGGCTGATGGACGGCGATCTCGACTACATGGTCCCGCAGCTGTACTGGCCGATTGCACGCACCGACATGAGTTTCCCGGTGCTGCTGGACTGGTGGGCGCAGCAGAACCCGCTCGGTCGCGGACTGTACGCCGGGCTCATCCCCGGCAATGTCAACCTCGATACGGGCGGACGCGCCGGCTGGCATCCCGACGAGATCATCGGGCAGATCTACATAACACGAGGGCATCCGGGAGTGGATGGACATGTTCACTTCCGGATGGGCAGTCTCATGCGTGATGGCGCGTATGGCAGCATCGCCGGGGCGGATACACTGCCGGTGGAGCGCATCGATTCGATCCAGGCGGCACGTCGCCGTGTGCAGGCGCGTCGCGACACCATGACGACCAGACTCATGCAGGAGACGTATGCCCGGCATGCGCTGACGCCGGCGATGCCGTGGCTTCGGGCGGACGTGCCGCCGGCTCCGCGCGTGCTGCTGGACGTCCGTGGACGTCAGGCGTTCGTGACGGTCGAGCCCGCGCCCGCGGGAGGAGGCCCGGCGCCGTTCCTGTGGGCAGTGCAGTCGCGCTGGCCGGACGGTGCCTGGCACACGGAGATCGTGCCGGAATCGACACGGCGGTGGGCGGTGGGCACGTCCGCCGAACGCAGCGGCCTGCCTGATGCAGTATGGATATCGGCCGTGGATCGGGTGGGCAACCAGAGCGTTCCGGTGCGGGCGCGGTGAGTGTCGATCCCGACTTGATACGCGGCACGTTGCGATTGCCGGCGTCGGGCAGCGGTGAGTGGCGATTGCCGAGCGTTCGGACCATGGCGCGTTGCGATCCGAAAAGCAGGGTGGGGCCATGACGGCAGCAACAGGGAGGTCGGTATGACAGAACGTGGAGCGGTGCGGGTCATTTCACGGCCGCGTCAGCGAGCGCATTCCGTGGCCACAGCACGCCAGCGAGTACATTCCGCGGCCACAGCGTTTCAGCGAGCGCATTCCGCGGCCACTGGACATGGACTGACGCGTAGGTTTGCCCGTGTCGTCATGACGGTTGCCGTAGCAGCCGGCATGCCCGCAGACTCGGCTGCACAACAACACCAGGAGCAACCACCGGGCGTGATCGCGCATGCAGAATGGGAGTCGACGCCCCCGCTCGGCCACGCCGCGAATGCCGACCGTCGCAATCTGAAGCGCGGCGATCAGTTCCAGTTCCTGGACCTCACCGTGGGGGTCATCCGGACGGTGTTCGATTCGGCCGTAGGTGACGGCACCACCGATTTTGTGCGCCTCCGGCTGATGCGCGGCAGTGAGAGTGTGGCTGTCCGCACTGTTCGCGAGGGCGCGGCGTTCAACTGGAGCGGGTACCACATAGCGATCGTTGCCGTGTACGGTCCG
>JAGTUV010000384.1 GCA_018224305.1 Gemmatimonadota bacterium | reverse complement strand
GCGCGAACTCGTCATGTACGCGGGGCCGACGAACAGCGGGAAGACGTGGCGTGCGCTGAACGAGCTTGCGGCGAGCGACTCGGGCATCTACCTGGCTCCACTCCGCCTGCTCGCACTGGAGGGGCAGGAGGAGATCCGGAAGCGCGGCCGGGAGTCCAGCTTCATCACGGGCGAGGAGCGCGACATACGCGAGGACTCGACGTTCGTCGCCAGCACAATCGAAATGATGGACCCGCGTCGTGTGGTGGATACGGCCGTGATCGATGAGATACAGCTGCTCACCGATCGCGATCGCGGCTGGGCCTGGTGTCAGGCGCTCGTCGGCGCACCCGCGCGCCGCGTGATCATGACGGGATCACCGGATGCGATTCCGCTGGTGCAGGCGATGGCGGAGTATCTGCGCGAGCCGCTCACGGTGCTCATGCTCGAGCGTTACGTACCGATCGAGCCATTGGCGCACCCGATGTCCCTCGCCGACATCGAACCCGGCACGGCCGTCATCGCATTCACCCGTCGCGACGTGCTCGCACTCAAGGCGGAGCTCGAAACGAAGCACCGCGTTGCGGTGATCTACGGCAACCTCACACCGGAAGTGCGACGCGAGGAGGCGCGACGCTTCCGCTCGGGCGAGGCGCAGGTGCTGGTGAGCACGGACGCGATCGCCATGGGGCTGAACCTGCCGATTCGCACCGTCTGCTTCTCCACGCTCCAGAAATGGAACGGCGAGGACGATGTGCAGCTGCAGCCGTGGGAGATCCTGCAGATCGGTGGTCGCGCCGGCCGGTTCGGCCACTACGAGCGCGGACACGTCGGTGCGTTCGATCGTCGCGATGCGCGGCGCATAGAGCAGGTGTTCGCCGCCGACTTCGAGCCGCCGCTGCGCGAGATCGCAACAACGGTCCGGCCGGGCGCCGACCACATCGCCGTCATCGCGGAGGGTCTGCACACGAAGCGGCTGGGTCGTGCGCTCACCGCGTTCCAGCGCGGGATGACATTCGACTCGGAGTTGCTGTCACCGGGTGTGCAGGAAGACATGATCCAGCTCGCCAACCTGGCGGACCGTCACCCGACCATCCCACTGGAGGAACGGCTGTCACTCGCGTCGGCGCCCGTGGACATGCGGCTGGAATGGCTGGTCCGGGAGTATGGTGAATGGATCGGCGTGCGCGCGTCCGGCGGCGAAGTGCACCTGGCGCCGCTGCCGCCCGTCTTCCAGAAGGAGCGGGCGTTCAGCGACGATGAACTGCGCGGCGCGGAGATGGAGGCGAAGCGGCTGACGCTTTACTCGTGGCTCGCGTGGCGCTTCCCCGAAACGTTTCCGGATCTGCCTCACTGCTCCGCGCAGCGGCGCGCGCTCGATGCATTCATCGAACGCAGTCTCGCCGCCCGTGAGATGCGGCGCCGCCAGGGCCGGCCGCGCCGATCCCGCCGCCGCGGGTGACGCTAGAGCGTACCCGGCTTGTCCTTCGCCGGTATGATGTTCTCCGCGTCTGGCTCCGGCTGATGCTCGATGCCCGGCGCGGGGTGTCGCACACGCTGTTCATCGGCGGCGCCGTCACCGGTATCACTCTCGCGCTGCTGCACCCGCCCGTGTTCGTCCGCCGCCCCGGTCCCGTCCTCGCGCGCTCTCGTGTCCCTGCTCATTGAGCCTCCCGTGCTGGATATATGCAGTACAGGAGGCATCTTCGGGGCCAGCAGCTCCTGCAGGTGCCGCAGGGACCGGTTCGGCGACCGCGCCTACGGGTACACGTAGGGCGCCTGGAGTCCGAGCGGGATACCCATCATCCAGTACCCGATGAGGAAGATCGTCCACGTGATCAGGAACACCACGGAGTAGGGAAGCATCATGGAGACGAGCGTTCCGATACCGGTGTTCCTCACGTACTTCTGGCTGAAGACGACGACGAGCGGGAAGTAGGGCATGAGCGGCGTGATGATGTTCGTCGTCGAGTCGCCCACGCGATAGGCGGCCTGTGTGAGTTCGGGCGAGATACCGAGTTCCATCAGCATCGGTACGAAAATCGGTGCGAGCAGCGCCCACTTCGCCGAAGCGGACCCGATCATCAGGTTGACGAAACCGCTGAGCAGGATGATGCCGATGATCGTCAGTTCGCCGGGCAGCGCGAGCGCCTTCAGGAAGCCCGCCCCCTTGAGTGCGAGCAGTGCACCAATGTTGGACTTGCCGAACGCAGCGATGAAGAGTGCGGCGAAGAACGCGAGCACGATGTAGTACCCCATCGTACTCATCGACTTGCTCATCCCCTGGATGATGTCGCGGTGGGACTTCACGGTCTTCGCGCCGTAGCCGTACGCCACGCCGGGCAGCAGGAACAGCAGGAAGATGAGCGGCACGATTGATCGCATCAGCGGCGCGGTGGCGGCGGTCAGTTCACCGTCGGGCGAACGCATTGGTGCATCCGCGCCCAGCGAGCCGAAGATGAGGATGGCGAGGCCAATGGCGAACGCGATCCCGCCCCATACCATGCCGCGCCGTTCCTGCGGACCGAGCGGCTCCAGCTTCGGCATGTCCGCCGGGTCGCCATCGACCTCCACGTGGCGAAGCCGGGGCTCCACCACCTTGTCGGTCAGGTACCAGCCGACGAGTACGATCAGCACGCTGGATGCGCCGGTGAAGTACCAGTTGGCGAGTGGATTGACCAGGCGCTCCGGTGCCAGAACCTGCGCGGCCTCCTGCGTCAGCCCGGCGAGCAGCGGGTCGATGGCCGACGGAATGAAGTTCGCACTGAATCCGCCCGACACACCGGCGAACGCGGCCGCAATGCCGGCGAGCGGATGCCGGCCGGCGGCGTAGAAGATGACGGCGCCGAGCGGGATCACGAGCACGTAGCCTGCGTCCGCCGCGGTATGGCTGAGGACGGCGACGAGAATGAGCATCGGCGTCAGGAGCTTCGGTGACGTGAAGCCCAGCATGCCCTTCAGTCCCGCGTTGATGAAACCCGTGTGCTCCGCGACACCGACACCGAGCAGTGCGACCAGGACGACACCCAGCGGATGGAAGCTCGTGAACGTCGTGACCATCGTGGACAGGAACTCCGCGATCGCGCTGCCGGTCAGCTGGTTCATGATCTGAATGGGCGTGCCCGTCCGCGGATCGATCTCCGCGAAGGACATCGGCGCGAACAGCGCAGACAGCCCCCACACCACGAACAGCAGGATCAGGAACAGCGCGGCCGGATCCGGCAGCGTGTTGCCCGCGCGCTCGATCCAGTCGAGTGCCCGGTCGACGAATCGGGGAGGCGCGGTCTCTGCCTGCGTCGGCGGGTCGATTCTGTTCATGAGCCTGCAAGGTTGCGGATGAGCGCCTGCCGCTGTCACGCTTCGACGAGCGCGCGGCCGGGATGCCCCCCATATTGCACCGTCCGGCATCGCAAGGCCAGAGCGGTGCATTCATGCAGCGGCCGGAGGACAGATGGAGGAGGAACGGGGCACTGCACCTGATGGCTATCGCCTGCCTGGCGCCGCGCATGTCGGTACGGTCAGGCTCCAGGTGAGCGAACTGATGCGCTCCCTCGCGTTCTACGTCGATCTGCTTGGCATGACGGTCATCGATCGCGATGCCGATGTCGCATTGCTGGGTGCAAAGGACAGTGATTCTCCGCTGCTCGAGCTTTACGCCGGCGCCGAGCCTCTGTCCTCACGGCGCGGCCGACTCGGTCTCTATCACTTCGCCATCCTGCTGCCCGACCGACCGTCGCTCGGCAGTCTGCTCGCGCACCTGACAGCCCGGGGCGTCCACCCCGGAGCGGCCGATCATCTCGTCAGCGAAGCGCTCTACCTCCAGGACCCGGACGATCTCGGGATCGAGATCTACCGCGATCGTCCGAGCAGCGACTGGACCCTGCGGAACGGAGAGCTGGCAATGGCGACGGACCCGCTCGATGCGGCCGCCCTGGTCGCTGCCGGTGGCGGGGTGTCATGGTCCGGCATGCCGGCCGGCACCACCATCGGTCACGTGCACCTCCACGTGGGCGACCTCGCCGCCGCACGCGCGTTCTATCACGATGCGCTCGGCTTCGACATCGTCGTGTCGGCGTATCCGGGCGCGTTGTTCATGTCCGCCGGCGGATACCATCATCATCTGGGAGTGAACACGTGGGCGGGACCGCACGCGGCTGCACCCGCGATGACGGAGCCGCGGCTGCTCAGCTGGGATCTCGTGCTGCCCGACGGCGGGGATGTCGCACGTGTGGTCGACCGCCTGACAGCCGCCGGTTTCGATGTGAAGTCCAATCCGGCAACCGGCAGCATCGCGCACGACCCCTGGCAGACGCCCATGCGCGTGGTGGCACGGCGGCGATGAGCGCCAGCGTGGAAATGATCAGGGCACAGCCAGCACGTCGGCGTCCGGCAGCTCCGTATACACGGGATTCGACAGGTAGCGCTCGCCGAAATCGCAGATGATCGACACGACGAGCTTGCCCTCGTTCTCCGGACGCGCGGCCACCTGAAGCGCGGCCCACGTGATCGAACCGGATGATATTCCCGCGAAGATCGCTTCCTCGCGCGCGAGCCGGCGGGTGGTCGCGATCGCATCCTCGTTCGTTACACGCACCACTTCATCGTACACCTTCGTGTCGAGCACGTCCGGGATGAAGCCGGCGCCGATCCCCTGCTGCTTGTGCGGCGACGGCTGTCCGCCCGAGAGGACCGCACTCTCGGCCGGCTCCACAGCGATGATGCGAATGTCCGGGTTCTGCTCACGCAGGTAGCGGCCCGCGCCGGTAATCGTACCGCCCGTGCCGATGCCCGAAATGAAGATGTCCACACCCTCGCCCGAATCCTCCCAGACCTCGGGGCCGGTGGTGCGGTAGTGGATCTGCGGGTTGGCAACGTTCGCGAACTGCTGCGGTATCCACGCGCGTCCGCCCAGTTCCGCTGCGATCTCCTCCGCCCGCGCGATCGCCGCCTTCATCCCCTTCGCACCTTCCGTCAACTCCACGCGCGCACCAAGCGCGCGCAGCATGTTGCGCCGCTCGACTGTCATCGTGTCGGGCATGGTGAATATGCAGCGGTAACCGAGTACCGCCGCAGCGTATGCGATGCCGATGCCGGTGTTGCCGCTCGTCGGCTCGACGATCGTCATGCCCGGCTTCAGTACGCCGCGCGCGATGGCATCCTCCAGCATTGCCACGCCGATGCGGTCCTTTACCGAGCCGAACGGGTTGAATCCCTCATGCTTCACCGCGATCCGCGCAGGCAGCCCCTTCGCCATCCGGTGCAGGTAGATCAGGGGCGTGTCGCCCATCGTCTTTGTGATGTCGTCGTAGATCCGTCCGCGTCGCATTTCTCTCCTCCGGTGCCGGTTCAGGGGTTCATCGTATCAGGGCGGCGTGATCTGCGCGCGGTGGCCCCATAGCAGAACGGCCTGATCTGCGCGGGCCGCAGTCCGCCCCGAGTACTGCGGAATCCGCACACAACCCCTGCGGAATCCGCAGCCCCACACCCGCAGCACCGTCTGGAATCCGTTCTCCGCCAATGCATTCCACAGGGCACGAGCGGTGCCTTGTACTGTGCGCGTGAACATCGACACCCGGACACAGGATGACGTCATGAAGAACAGAAGGATATGGATCGCCGGAGCCGTGGTGGCCATTGCGCTCGCGCTGTGGACGTTCATCGGCCGGGACGGCGCGGACACCGAAACGTACAGGTTCGTGGCAGTCGAGCAGGGCTCGATCGAGACGGTGGTCACGAGCACGGGCGTGCTTCAGCCGACGGAGACGGTCGAGGTCGGCACGCAGGTGTCGGGACAGGTGGCGGAGCTGCTGGCGGACTTCAACGATCGGGTGAAGAAGGGGCAGCTGCTCGCGCGCATCGATCCGGTGATCCTGCAACAGGAAGTGCAGTCGGCGCAGGCAACGGTGATGCGCAACCAGGCGGAGGTGGACCAGGCGGAGCGCGCGCTCGTGCGCAGCAGGGACCTGTTTGCGCAGAAGGTGATCACGGAGACGGAGTTCGAGCAGGCGCAGTATAGCTACACGGTGGCGAAGGCTGCGATCACGTCGGCGCAGGTCGGCCTCGAGCGCGCGCGTCGGAACCTGGCCTACACCGAGATCCGCGCACCGATCGATGGAATCATAGTGGAGCGCGCGGCCGATCTGGGCCAGACGGTATCGGCGAGCACGTCAGCACCGACGCTGTTCCTGCTGGCCCAGGACCTCTCGAAGATGGAGATCCTGGCATCGGTAGATGAGAACGATATCGGCAGCATCACGAGCGGCCAGGCTGTGCGCTTCACGGTACAGGCGTACGGCGATACCGAGTTCGCGGGTGTCGTCAGGCAGGTGAGGCTCCAGTCGGTGAAGCAGGACAACGTGGTGAGCTACAGCGTAGTGATCAGCGTCGACAACCCGGATGGCAGACTGCTGCCGGCGATGACGGCGACGGTCACGTTCATCGTCGCGCAGGCCGATGGCGTGCTGAAGGTGCCCAACGCGGCACTGCGGCTCCAGGCGACGGAGGCAATGCGCGCAGCGGCAACAGCAGGTCGTGCGCAGGACGACAACGCACGGGCGGCCCGTCAGACGGTTGCGACGGCCACTGATTCGACGGCGCCGGAAATCAGCGCGCGCCGGACACGCGGCGCGACGGATGCCCCCGGCGCACGTGCGAGCCAGGGAGCCCGCAGCGTGCTGTGGCTGATCGATGAGAACGGCAATCCAGCCCTGGTGCCTGTGCAGACAGGCCTGACGGACGGACAGTACACCGAGGTGCGCGGCCCCGGCCTGACGGATGGCATCCAGGTGATCGCGGGCACGACAACGGCAGGCGCGAATGCGCAGGCGGCGCCGAACCCGTTCCAGACCCAGCGCGCGCCAACCGGCCCCGGCCGGTTCTAGGAGGAATGATGACGAACGTGATCGAAGCACGCGACCTGGAAAAGGTCTACCGGATGGGAAGTACGGATGTGCACGCGCTGCGCGGTGTGGATGTGACGATCGGCGCCGGTGAGATGGTGGCGATCATGGGCACGTCCGGGTCGGGCAAGTCGACACTGATGAACATACTCGGCTGCCTGGACCGCCCGACGGCCGGTCGGTACTTCCTGGACGGTGTGCGCATCGACGCACTCTCGAAGGACGAGCTGGCAGACATCAGGAACCGCAAGCTCGGCTTCGTCTTCCAGGGATTCAACCTGCTGGCGCGCACGAGCGCGGTAGAGAACGTGGAGCTGCCGCTGCTCTATGATCGGTCAGGCCGCCACCTGGACACACGAGCGCTCGCGATTGCGGCGCTCGAGCGGGTCGGGCTGGGTGATCGCCTGGATCACGATCCGGGCGAGCTCTCCGGCGGGCAGCAGCAGCGCGTGGCGATTGCGCGGGCACTCGTCACACAGCCGGCCCTGCTCCTGGCAGACGAGCCGACGGGGAACCTGGATTCGCGCACGTCCATGGAGGTGATGGCGCTGTTCCAGGCACTGAACGATGAAGGTGTGACCGTCATGGTGGTGACGCACGAGCACGACATCGCGGAGTACGCGAAACGCGTGGTCGAACTGCGCGATGGACGGATCATACGGGATGAAGCAGTCACGAACCGGCGCATTGCGACGCAAGACGGCGCGGGCGAAGCCACATTCGAGATGGCAGGTGCGGCATGAGGGCAAAGGTGATGGTACGCGTGGCCGTCCAGAGCATCGTGAAGAATGCCTTGCGCACGCTGCTGACCATGCTCGGCATCATCATCGGTGTCGGCGCGGTGATCATCATGGTCGCGGTGGGCGCGGGCGCGCAGGCACAGATCGAACGGCAGGTACAGGGTCTCGGCACGAACATGCTCGTGATTACGGCCGGCGCAGCGCAGGCCGGCGGCGTGAGCCAGGGCGCGCAGACGTTCAACCGTCTCACGGTGGCCGACGTAGAAGCGCTGGACAACCAGGGCACGCTGCTGGCAGCCGTCTCGCCCGTCATCGTGACACGGCTTCAGGTGGTCGGTGGCGCCGGCAACTGGCGCACGATCATCAACGGCGTCGACACCGACTACGTGCAGATCAGGGACTGGGGTGTGGAGTCCGGCGTGTTCTTCGATGAGGCCGATGTCCGCGGCATGCGGAAGTCGGCGGTGCTCGGTGCGACCGTAGCAGCGAACCTGTTCCCCAATGGCGACGCTGTCGGCCAGCAGCTTCGCATACGCGATGTGCCGTTCACCATCATCGGCGTGCTGGCAGCGAAGGGTCAGACGGCCGAAGGCACGGACCAGGATGACGCGGTGTTCGCGCCGCACACTACCGTGCAGACACGGCTCAGCGGTCGCACGTTCATCGCGCAGATCCTGGCGAGCACGTTCAACCCGCAGGACGTCGCTGCTGCGCAGCTGGAGGTGAGCGCGATCATGCGTGATGCCCACGGCCTCGCGCCGAACGAGCCGGATGACTTCCAGGTGCGCAACCAGGCCGAGCTCGCACAGGCTGCGCAGGGGACGACACAGGTCATGACCCTGCTGCTCGCGGCGATCGCCAGCATATCACTGCTCGTCGGCGGGATCGGAATCATGAACATCATGCTCGTGTCGGTGACGGAACGCACGCGCGAGATCGGGCTGCGGCTGGCGCTCGGCGCACGCGGCAGTGACGTGCGCACGCAGTTCCTCATCGAGAGCGTGGTCATGTCGGTCGCCGGCGGACTGCTGGGAGTCGCGCTCGGCTACTCGGGAAGCGCAATCGTCGCCGGTGTCACAGGCTGGAGCACGCTGATCTCGCCGCCAACCGTCATGATGGCGCTGGGCTTCGCGGGTGCGGTGGGCGTGTTCTTCGGATTCTATCCGGCGACACGGGCCGCGCGACTCGATCCGATCGAGGCGCTACGGTACGAATAAGCATGCGGGAATCGAACACTGGCGGGCTGGTCAGGACCATACGACGAATACGACTGAAACTGGCGTTACTGAACTCTGGATGGATGGGACCATGAACATACAGATCTGGTTACGGCGCAGTCTTGCCGCCGCGGTGGTGGTGACCGGTAGCGTGCTGGGTGCGGACGGTGCTTCGGCACAGACGGCACAGCGGATCACGTTCGAGGACGCAATCGGCATCGCGCTGCAGCAGAGCACGACGATCGCCCGCTCGGCCAACACACAGACGCTCAATCACCTGGCCGTGTCCGATGCGAGGATGGGCTTTCTGCCGGACCTGCGGGTGAGCACGTCGGGCTCGCAGGACCTCCAGTCGAGTGGTATCGGCGGCGCTTCGCAGTCGATGAATGCGCGGTTGTCGTCGAGCGTGACGGTTTTCGACGGCTTTGCGAACATTGCAAATCTGCGAAGCGCACAGCTCCAGCAGGAGGCGGGCTCGATGGATGCCGAGCGGACACGACAGGATGTGGTGTTCTCGGTGATCTCGGGATACCTGACGCTCGTCGAGGCGCGTGAGCAGGTGCGCGTTGCCGAGGACAACCTGTCGGCGCAGACGGAGCGGGAGGCCGAACTGGCGATCCTGGTGGAGCGGGGCAGCCGGCCGGTTGCGGACCTCTACCAGCAGCGCGCCACTGCGGCCGCGGCACGCTCGACACTGGTCGAAGCGGAGCGCGCACGCCAGCTGGCCGAGGTGGGACTGGTGCAGGTGCTGCGGCTCGACGCAGCGGCTGAGTACGACTTCGAGTCGCCGGCGATCACGGATGCGGCGCGCGATGTGGTGCTCGATGTTACAACGCTCGTCGAGCAGGCCTTGCTGCGACGCCCGGACATTGCGGCACTGTCGGCTCGAACGGATGCGGCGCAGCAGGGGGTACGGGCTGCGCAGGCCTCGCGCCTGCCCACCGTATCGTTGTCCGCGGGCTACGGCGCCAACTACTCGAGCGCCGCCGAGCTCGGTCTGACCGACCAGCTCGACCGCTCGCGCGGCGGCTCCGTGAGTCTGTCGGTATCCGTGCCGATCTTCGATCGCCTGTCGAGTGGCCACTCGATCGAGCGCGCGAACATACAGGTCGACAACGCTCGACTCACACTCGACGACCAGCGTCAGCAGGTGTCGCTGGAAGTGAAGCGTGCGGTTCTCGACCGTGAGGCGGCGGTGGCGCGTCTGGAGGCGGCGGACGCGCGGGTGGAGGCAGCGCAGCAGGCACTGACGTCCACCGAGGCACGCTACGATGCGGGAGTCGCAACGCTGTTCGAAGTCACGCAGTCGCGCGCGGCCGCCGTCGATGCGACCAGTGCGCAGGTGCGGGCGCGCTACACGCTCGTTTACCAGGACCAGGTCCTCGCGTACTATACCGGCACGCTGAACGCCGGTGCGCGGCTGACGAACTGACCTTACCGCCGGGCGGCGATGCGCGTATCATGCAGCATCGCCGCTCTCACTTCACCAGCGGGACCGCGACGTGTCGCATCGCGATGCTGCGCAGGGCGAGGAGACATGAGCAACGCACGACCGGGAGCACTCGCACGCACGGGCTGGCTGGCCACGACGCTGGCTCTCGCCGTCGCGCTGGTCATTGGTGCGTTCGCCAGCTATCGTGGCGCACAGTCCGCCGTTTTCGCACTCAACCGCGGCCAGGCGGACCTGCTCCAGGCCGCCGTGCGCGACAACTTCCTCCAGCATACCGGGCCGGTCGTCGACAGCATGCTCGCGGGCCTCATGGACGAGCATGAGGATGCCGGTCTGCGCTACATCGCGCTGCTCGACACGCTCGGCGGCATCGGCTTGAGTGCCGGCCAGCGGCTTCTGCCGTTCGAGCCGGGTACTGAACCCGTGTTCAACCAGGGCGTACTCGAGCAGACGGGCGAGCGCATCCGCCTGTACATGTTCCGCCCCCCGACGTTCACCGAGATGGCGACTCAGGACTCGGCCCGGCGGGAGCGGTCCACGACCGAGCCGGCCCGGCGCGGTCCGCCGCAGCGCCGCTGGATCATGATCGAGATGGAACCCGTGCTCGCGAGCACGCTCGAGAACCGGGCCGCACGATCGCTTGCACTGTCGATCGCGGCAGCCACGATTCTGACGCTCGCCGCGCTCATGTTCTGGCGTACCTCGACGAAGTACGAAGGGGCGCTGCTGCGCCTGGAGGAACAGCGCCGGCTGACTCTGCTGGGTGAGATGTCGGCGGTGCTGGCTCACGAGATCCGCAATCCCCTCGCATCCCTCAAGGGCAACGCGCAGCTGCTTGCGGAACGCCTGCCGCCGGACTCCCGTGAACAGGCGCGTGCACAGCGCGTCATCAGCGAGGCGACGCGGCTGGAGGCCCTGACGACCGATCTGCTCGAATTCGCGCGCGCCACGTCGCTCGACCGGCACCCGGTCGAGCCACTGGAGGTGCTGGGCGCGTCGATTGGCGATGTCGCAGATGACGGCTTCGAGATCGACGCCGCCGCGTACATTGCATGGCGGGACCGGACCAGCGGAAACGGCCACTGGCCGATGGACGCAGCGCGCATCCGCCAGACACTCGTCAACGTACTTCAGAATGCGCGGCAGGCCTCGCCGGCCGGGTCACGGCCGGTGGTCCGGGTCGCCGTCGAGGACGGCCGGCTGGTATACGAAGTCCGCGACTTCGGCGAAGGTCTCGCGGCCGGCACGGAGTCGCGTATCTTCGATCCGTTCTTCACTACGCGCACCAACGGCACAGGTCTGGGCCTGGCCGTGGCACGCCGTGCCGTGGAAATGCACGGCGGAAACGTCACTGCACGCAACCACGACGAGGGCGGTGCCGTGTTCCGCATCGAGATTCCGGCCGGGGGCTGAATGGCGAGAATCCTCGTGGTCGATGACGAGGAGGGCATCCGCGAGTTCCTGGCGGATGCGCTCGCAGACGATGGACACGATGTCACGCAGGCGGCGGACGGGCTCGCTGCGCTGCAGTGTCTTCACGAGCGCGCGTTCGATGTGATGATCACCGATCTGCGCATGCCCGGCGCACTCGACGGCGTTGATGTGCTGCGCAAGGCGAGGGCCGACCAGCCCGAACTCGAAGTCATTGTGCTCACCGCGCATGGCAGTGTCGACAGCGCGGTGGACGCCATGAAGCTGGGCGCATTTGATTACCTTCAGAAGCCGCTCGGCGGGCCCGCGGAGCTGCGGCTGATCGTCGCGCGTGCGCTCGAGCGGCGGCGCCTGCTGTCGCTGCGCGATGCCGTCGAGCGCATCGATGCGCCACTGCCGCCGCTCTCGTACGGCGATCCGGTCATGACCCCTGTGCTGCGCGGGATCGAGAAGGTGGCGCCCACCAACGCGTCCGTGCTGCTGCTCGGCGAGAGCGGTACGGGCAAGGAGGTGGCCGCTCGCACGATCCACCGGCAGAGCCGCCGCCCGGACGGGCCGTTCATCGCCGTTAACTGTGCCGCCATCTCGGACAACCTGATGGAGAGCGAGATCTTCGGTCACGAGAAAGGCGCATTCACGGGTGCGACCGCGGCGCGCCGCGGACGTCTCGAGCTGGCCGATGGCGGTACGCTGTTCCTCGACGAGATCGGCGAACTCAAGCTGGAGCTGCAGGCGAAGCTGCTGCGCGTAGTACAGGAACGGCGTTTCGAGCGTGTCGGCGGCACGCGTACGATCGAGGTGGACGTGCGCTGGATCGCGGCGACGAACCGTGACCTGGAAGCGCTCGCGCGCACGGGCCAGTTCCGCGAGGACCTCTATCACCGTCTTGCCGTGTTTCCGCTCCGGCTGCCGCCGCTGCGCGAACGGGCTGATGACATCGCACCGCTCTCGGAGACGCTGCTTGCGCGCATCAGTGCGGATCTCGGCCGCCCGCCGCTGCGCCTCGATGAGGACGCCGTCCGCCGGATCCGCGGCGCCGCCTGGCCCGGCAACGTGCGCGAGCTCGCCAACGCACTGGAACGCGCCGCGATCCTCGCCGAAGGCGACCTGATCCGCGGTGCCGACCTCAGTCTTCAGCCGGGCCGCACTGTCCACGTCGAGGAAGGGAAGACGATGACGCACATTGAACGCGATGCGATTCGTGCCGCGCTCGATGAGGTCGGCGGCAACCGCCGCCTGGCCGCGGAACGTCTCGGCATCGGTGTGCGCACACTCTATGAGAAGTTGAAGCGGTACGACATCGAGTGACGTCAGGCCGTTGGTCTCACCGCGCGGCCCGGTGTCGCCTCCGTGTGCTGACCGCCCTCGATGACAAACGTACCGCCGACAATGACGTGCGGGATACCGACCGGGTACTGGTGCGGCTCCGCAAACGTCGCGCGGTCGGCCACGGTCGCCGGATCGAACGCGACCAGATCCGCGACAGCGTCCACCTCGATGCGGCCACGGTCGGTGAATCGCAGGCGGTCCGCCGGCCTGCGCGTCATCTTGTGGATCGCCTGTTCGAGCGGCAGCGCATTGAGTTCGCGCACGAACCGGCCGAGCACGCGCGGGAACGTGCCGTAGTTGCGCGGATGCGGGACGCCGTCACCCAGCGCGACCGCGCCGCCGTCGGAACACACCATTGAGAGCGGGTGCGCCAGCTTGCGTGCGATGTTCTCCTCACTCATGCCGAAGCCGACCATGCGCGTGCCTGCGCGGTCACCCCTCATGATGTCGAGTAACAGGTCGTACGGCTCGACACCGCGCTGTTCCGCGAGCGTGCCCAATCGTCCTCCCGCGACCCACGCATACGCATCGGACGACGCGGACGACATCTGCACGGAGTCCCACGACCCCAGCATCGCGACCTTGTCGCGCACCGCGCGCTCGATACGCGGCGCGACGGCAGGATCACTCAGCCGGGCGAGGAACGCATCGGTGCCGCCCTCTCGCGCCCACACCGGGAACATGTTCGACAGGCCTGTCGCGTAGGCTTCGTACGGGTAGACATCGAAACTGACGTCGACGCCCGCGGCAACTGCGTCTTCCATCAGGCGGAGCGCGGAGTCCGTTTTCCACCAGTTCCGTTCACCCTGTGCCTTCAGGTGCGAAATGTGGACGGCGGCGCCGGCACGGTGTCCGACGCCGATCACTTCCTCCATCGCGGCGATCAGGCGGTCGTCCTCGTTGCGCATGTGGCTCGCGAACGGGAGCCCGGTTCCGCGCAGGGGCGAGGCCAGCGCCTGGAGTTCGGCCGCATCGGCGAACGCGCCGGGTGTGTACTCCAGTCCGCTCGACACGCCACACGCACCGCCGTTGATGGCAGCGCGCACGAGCGCGACCATGCGCTCGATCTCCGCATCCGTAGCCGGTCGGTCGTTGTTGCCGATGACGAGTCCGCGCACATGTCCGGCGCCGATCATGCTCGCGACGTTGACGGCCGCGCCGTGCGCGTCGATGTAGCGCAGGAATCCCGGTACGTCGCGGAAGTCCAGGTCGATACCCTGTGCGACGTAGCGCGCGCGCGCTGCATCGAATCCGGCCTCGCTCCAGCCGACGGAGCCGCCGTCCTGACCTGCGACCTCCGTGGTCACACCCTGGCGGACCTTGCTGTCTGCGCGCGGGTCGCGCAGCAGCCCGAGGTCGGTATGCGAATGGATGTCTATGAAGCCGGGCGCAAGCGCCAGTCCGGTGAGGTCCACCTCGCGGTCGCCACGCGTGCCGATCTGCGCGCCGATCTCCACGATCCGGCCGCCACTCACCGCGACATCACCGCGGACCGGGGCATTGCCGGAGCCATCGTATATGAGCGCGCGGCGGAGCAGCATGTCCGCACGTGCGCCGGCATGGCCGCTGCGCGGTGCCGATCCGGCATGCGTGTCGGCAGCCGTGAGACCGAGGCCGGCAAGCGCGGCGCCGCTCAGGCCCGCCGTGTGTCGGATGAATGTGCGTCGATGCATGCGTACCTTGCGGAGGCGGGTTCATTGCGAGGCGACAGGCCGGCTGCACACGCACTATACCACATCACGCACATACCCGGAAAGCACACGTTACAGGGTCGACTCAGCCCACGTTCACCCTGGCCATTACAGGATCCGCCGCCGCAGATTCGACTCAGCCCACGATTGCCCTGGCCTCTTCCTGGATCTGCCGCAGATGATCCCCACCGAGAAAGCTCTCCGCATAGATCTTGTAGACGTCCTCGGTGCCGGAGGGACGGGCCGCGAACCAACCGTTCTCGGTCACCACCTTGAGGCCGCCGATCGCTGCATCGTTGCCCGGCGCACGCGTGAGTCGGGCGATGATCTTCTCGCCCGCAAGCAAGTCGGTCTTCACATCGTCCGGCGAAAGCGCCAGCAGCGCCGCCTTTTGTTCGGCCGATGCGGGTGCATCGATGCGCTGATACACGGGCGCGCCGAAACGACGCTCGATGTCATGGTAGATTTCACCGGGATCGCGATCGGTGCGCGCGGTGATCTCCGCGGCCAGCAGGGCGAGAATGATGCCATCCTTGTCGGTGGTCCATACACTGCCATCACGCCGCGTGAACGATGCGCCCGCGCTCTCCTCTCCCGCGAAGGCGATCTCACCTGAAATCAGCCCGTCGACGAACCACTTGAAGCCGACGGGTACCTCGATGACACGGCGGCCTAGACTGTTCGCGACGCGGTCGATGATCGAACTCGACACGAGCGTCTTGCCGATGGCCGCGTCCGTGCTCCAGCCGTCGCGGTTCTGGAACAGGTACCAGATGGCGACGGCCAGGAAATGGTTCGGGTTGAGCAGGCCGGCGGAAGGTGCGACGATGCCGTGACGGTCGCCATCGGGGTCGTTGCCGAATGCGATGTCGTACTGATCCTTCATCGCGATGAGCCCCGCCATCGCGTACGGCGATGAGCAGTCCATGCGGATGCGGCCGTCCCAGTCGAGCGGCATGAACGAGAACGACGCGTCTACCACCGGATTCACTACCGTGATGTCCAGGCCGTACGCATTCGCGATCCGCTCCCAGTAATCGACCGCCGCGCCGCCCATCGGGTCCACTCCGATGCGCACGCCTGCACTCGCGATCGCTTCCATGTCCAGCACATCCGCGAGATCCCGGATGTACGCCTCGCCGATATCCACGTGCGCGGTGGTTCCGGCACTCAGCGCCTGCTTCAGAGATACGCGTGGCACCTTGTCGAGTCCGGCCTCGAGCAGAGCGTTCGCACGTCTCTCGATCGCTGTCGTGATCCCTGTGTCCGCAGGGCCGCCGGTCGGCGGATTGTACTTGAAGCCGCCGTCCGCCGGCGGGTTGTGCGAAGGTGTGATCACGATGCCGTCGGCCAGGTCGGCAGGACGGGCCGCAGTCGCCCTGCCTGCGCGGCCACCGTCACCGGAGCGGTTGTGCTTCAGGATCGCGTGCGAGATGACCGGTGTCGGCGTGTAGCGCGAGCCTGAATCGACGACGACGTGGATGTCGTGGGCTGCCAGCACTTCGATCGCGGTTGCATACGCGGCCTCCGACAGCGCATGAGTGTCGCGTCCGATAAAAAGCGGTCCCGTGATGCCGGCATCGCGGCGGTGCTCCACGAGCGCAGCGCAGATCGCCGTGATGTGCGCCTCATTGAAGCTGTTCGTGACGGAAGACCCGCGATGGCCGGACGTGCCGAACGAGATCCGTTGCGTGGGCGCGGCGGGATCCGGGCTGTGCACGAAGTACCGTGTGACGAGGTCGGCGATGTTCGTCAGTGTCGATTGCGGTGCGCGCTTTCCTGCGAGTTCATGTATGGCCATTCGCTCTCTCCGTGGTTGCGGGTCGTCCATGCACGTTGCACGCCTTCATGCACCGCCATGGGAGTATACCGTCCCTGCCCACTGGACTGCGTGTGCCGCGACCCGTATGATGCTGACCCGCCGTCCCGACGGACCCGTCCCGACGGACCCGTCCCGACGGACCCGTCCCGGCGGACCCGTCCCGACGGACACCTCATCGAGCGGATACGACTCTCCGCGCTGGGCGCTTTTCACCTTCGACGGACAGGTCGAGGCAGCTATGAGGACGATCGCGGCAGCGGTATTCATGGCAGCAGGCGCATTGACATGCGCGTCACCGGCATGGTCACAGGGGGGATACGGCACTGCGGTGGCCGCGGCCGGCGATGTGCTCTATGTGGCGGAGCCGCTGAACGTTGCGCGGCCGGGGACGGTCTACGCCTACACCCGCGATGCGACCGGCACGTGGGTGGAGGCCGGTCGCCTGACCGCGCCGGCAAGCCGGCCCGGTGACCTGTTCGCCCGGTCGCTCGCCGCCTCGGGTGACGTGGTGATCGTGGGCTATCCGGCGGAGGCGGAAGGCGCGGGCGCCGCCCACGTCTTCACGCGGCGCCGTGACAACGTCTGGCTCCACGATGGACGTCTCGTCATAGGTGCAGCTGCCGGTGGCGACAGCACGGCCGCGGCGGTTGCAGTTCATGGCGACATCGCGGTCGTGTCGGCGCCGAAGTCATCGTCAGTGCACGTGTTCCGCAGGTCGGGCGGGGTATGGCGGGAGGAAGCGGCACTGACGACGGACGGGGCGGCGGCGAGTGACCGGTTCGGCGCGGCATTGGCCGTGGACGGGCATCGCATCGCGGTGGGAGCACCCGGTGAACGGGACGGACGCGGCGGCGTGTATCTCTTCGTCCGTGAGAATAGCGCCTGGATCCAGTCTGCGCACCTGACCGCGGGCAATGCACAGGCCGGCGCGGGCCTTGGCAGCAGCGTGGCCCTCCACGGCGACCGCGTCATCGCGGGCGCACCGCTGGGCGATGAACAGAGCGGCGGCGTCTTCGTATTCCGCCGGGATGCGGATGCTGACCGGTGGATCGCACCGCACCGTCTCCAGGCGTACGATGGTGGCCCGGGCGTGAACTTCGGCGCGTCGGTCGCGATATCGGGCGGCGCGATATGGGTCGGCGCACCGGGCCGGCGGGCGGCGTATCGTTTCGTGCCGGACAGCGGCTCAGGCGGCTGGTCGGCGGCCGGCCGTGTAGACAATCCGTCCAGTCAGGCGCACACGCAGTTCGGTGCCGCGATGGCCGCGACGGACGACGCACTCGTCATCGGCATCCCCGACATTCTGGGCACCGGCACTGCACGCGCGGCGGAGCGACGTGCGGACGGCACCTGGGTAGCGACGACGGAACTGCGCAGTGCACCCGAGGAGTTCCCGGCTGTCACGGGCGGAGTGGAGTCATGCGCCGCCGGCCGCGCGGCTGCGTTCAGCTGCGACAACGTCGAGCTGCTCGGCTTCCTGCCGATCTCCGCCATCGGCGGCGGCCCGGGTGTGCACATGAACGACATCTGGGGGTGGACGGATCCGCAGACGGGCCGCGAGTACGCACTGGCCGGCCGGTCGAATGGTGTCTCGTTCGTCGATGTCACTGAGCCCGCCAGCCCGCGCTATCTCGGAGATCTGCCGCTCACGGCAGGTGCACGCGTCAATCTGTGGCGCGACATCAAGGTGTATCGCGACCATGCGTTCATCGTCGCCGACAACGCGGGTGAGCATGGCGTTCAGGTCTTCGATCTCACGAAGCTGCGCGATGTGCAGGACGCCCCGGTCACGTTCACGGAGACCGCGATCTACACCGGCATCCACAGCGCCCACAACATTGTCATCAACGAGGCGACCGGCCTCGCAGTCGCGGTCGGCAGCAATGGCGGCGGCAGCACGTGCGGCGGCGGTCTGCACATGATCGACGTGCGCAATCCGGTCAATCCCGTGTTCGCCGGATGCTTCTCCGATTCGCGGACCGGCATTGCAGGTACGGGTGCGACTCACGATGCGCAGTGCGTGACGTATGATGGGCCCGACGAGAAGTACGTCGGTCGCGAGATCTGCTTCGGGTCGAACGAGACCGCACTCAGTATTGCGGATGTCACGGACCGCGCGAATCCGGTAGCGATCTCCCGTGCCTCCTATCCGAACGTGCAGTACGCACACCAGGGCTGGCTGACGGACGACCATCGCTACTTCTACATGAATGACGAGGGAGACGAGGTGTCGGGCGTGGTGCCGCGCACGCGCACGTTGATCTGGGACGTGGCCCAGCTCGATGATCCCGTCCTCGCGGGAGAGTTCCTCGGCACCAGCGCCGCGTCCGACCACAACCTGTACGTGCGCGGTGACACGATGTACCAGGCCAACTATGCGGCCGGTCTGCGCATCCTGGACATCACCGATCGTACGCAGCCGCGCGAGGTAGGCTTCTTCGACTCGGTACCGAACAGCGAGAACACACCGGGCTTTTTCGGCGCGTGGAGCAGCTACCCGTATTTTCGTAGCGGCTCGATCATCTTCACGAGCATCCGCGAAGGACTGTTCATCGTGAGAACCAGAACCGAGCGGCCGATATCATAGACGTGGTGGCGAATCATAGTCATGAAACTCAGACGAGGATGGACATGAAGAAAACGATTGCAGCGGCGTTCGCCGCGCTCGCGTTTGCCGGCACAGGTACAGCGTACGCGCAGGCGAACTACGGCGGCGGCGTCGCGCTGGTGGACGGGACGGCATTTGTATCGCAGGCGACCAACGCGGTCGGTCCGGGGCGTGTCTACGCCTACCATCGTGCGGGCGGCGACTGGGCGGAACTCGCTCAGATCACAGCCCCCGATGCTGCGCAGGGGGATGGCTTCGGCTATTCACTCGCGGCCGCCGGGTCCCGGCTGATCGTCGGACAGCCGGCGCACAATGGGGGTCGCGGATCCGTGCATGTGTACGAGCGACGGGGTCAGCAGTGGGAGCATGTGACCGCGCTGGTGCCCGCGGCAGCAGCAGCGAACGACAGCATCGGAGTCGCGGTCGCGATGCATGGCGACGCCGTGATCATCGGCGGCGCGAACAGCGCCTGGATCTTCCGTCGCGGCGGCAGCGGCTGGGCACTGGAGGCGGCACTGACGGGAAGTGACGCTGCTGACGGCGACGGCTTCGGCCGGGCTGTAGCCATCAATGCCGAACGTGCGATCGTCGGCGCGCCGCTTCAGGCGGAGGGTCGCGGAGCAGCGTACCTCTTCGACCGTGGCACTGCCGGCTGGGCGCAGACATCGAAGCTGCTCGCGCGCACGGTCACGGCGGGCTCCGGTCTGGGTGCACGCGTGGCACTGATGCGAGACTACGGCGTGGCCGCGGCACCGGGCCGCGATGAAAATACCGGCGCGGTCTACCTGTTCGAAAGGAATCCGCAGGCCGCGGGGTGGGCGGCGTTCACCCGCCTCTTCCCGTTCGATGCTTCCTCGAACTCACAGTTCGGTGCGTCGCTCGCGGTTGTGGGCGACGATCTGTGGGTCGGGTCGCCGGGCGCTGATGGGTTCACGGGTACGATGTACCGCTTCCACTGGGATGCGGAAGCCAGTGACTGGACGGCCAACAGGAAACTGTCGCTGCCGGAAACGCTCGGATTCTCGATGGCGTTTGCCGTGCTCGGCAACCATGCCATCGCGGGCATGCCGTTCGCCGACCAGGGCGAGGGCGCCGCGCTCATCCTCCAGCGGGATGCGAACGACGAGTGGTCACAGGCCGCGAAAGTCGTTGGTATCACCAACTACTATGCGAGCGTGACCGGCGGTGCGCTGGATTGCGTGAACGGACAGGCATCTGTGTTCAACTGCAGCAGCAACGTCGAACTGCAGGCGTTCCTCCCGATCAACGAGATCGGCGGTGGCCGCGGCGTCAATCTGAACGACATCTGGGGCTGGACGGATCCGCAGACCGGACGCGAGTACGCACTCGTCGGTCGCTCGAATGGCACGTCGTTCGTCGACGTAACCGATGCCGCCAATCCGCGCTACCTCGGCGACCTGCCAATGACCGATGGTGCGCGGGCCAACGCCTGGCGTGACATCAAGGTCTACGCCGATCACGCCTTCATCGTGGCCGACGGCTCCGGTCCCCACGGCATGCAGGTGTTCGATCTGACGAAGCTGCGCAACGTGCAGAACGCGCCAGCGACGTTTACCGAGGACGCGATCTACGACCGCATCGCGAGCGCACACAACATCGTGATCAACGAGGAGACAGGCACGGCGTTCGCCGTCGGCGTGAACAGCGGCGGCGAAGTATGCGGCGGCGGTCTCCACATGATCGACATCCGTCAGCCGAAGGCTCCGTCGTTCCTCGGCTGCTTCTCCGATCCTCGCACCGGCAATGCCGGCACCGGATATTCCCACGATGCGCAGTGCGTGACGTACAACGGTCCGCACCAGAAGTACGCGGGCCGCGAGATCTGCTTCGGCTCCAATGAGACGGCGCTGAGCATCGCGGACGTCACCGATCGCGAGAACCCGGTCGCGCTCTCACGCGCGTCCTATCCCGATGTGCAGTACTCCCACCAGGGCTGGCTTACGCCCGACCAGCGGTGGTTCTACATGAACGACGAGGGCGATGAGGTCGGCGGTGTGGCGCCCCGGACCCGCACGATCATCTGGGATGTGTCCGACCTCGACGACCCGCAGGTCGCCGGCATGTTCATGGGCGAGACCGCCGCGTCCGACCACAACCTCTATATCGTCGGCGATACCATGTACCAGTCGAACTATTCGAGTGGTCTGCGCATCATCGACATCAGCGACCGCTCCAATCCCCGCGAAATCGGGTTCTTCGACTCGTACCCGACCGGCGACGATGAGGCCGGCTTCACCGGGTCCTGGAGCAATTATCCATACTTCAGGAGCGGCAATATCATATTCACGAGCATCGGCGAGGGCCTGTTCATTGTGAGGACGCGGCGGCCGATCTCGTAACGAATCAGGGAGTGGGAGGGGGAGTGGGAGTGTTGAAGGGGGTGGGTGGGGGCGTGGGTGGGTTTTCGGGGATGCGCGACAGGGGCCTGGACGCTTCTCCCCCGCCCACTCCCACTCCCACTCCCACT
>JAGTUV010000383.1 GCA_018224305.1 Gemmatimonadota bacterium | reverse complement strand
GCTTCGGCCACTGGGCCACCGGCGCGGTGGACATCACCATCGATGACCAGGTGATCCGGGGCGAGCCGCGGCGGCAGGCGGGATTCCACGCCAACGCGGCCATGTGGGTCGATCCAGCCCTGAAGAATACCTGCATGCTCGATCCCGTCGGCGGCAGCGTCAGCTTCTACGATACCCATGTGAAGCTGGAGCCGGTGGCCGGCTGAGCGGGCGGCCTTCGCCTCTCTCGGGCGTTCGTGGATCCACGGGTTGACGGCTGCGGAATTATCGTGCATCTACGATGAACGATGATCAGCCCCGGAGGTGCCGGCGCTGCTCGGGCGCTGGTGGTGGGGTTGAGATGAGCGACGCACGTGACGAGCGACCAATGATGACGACGAACCTCTACAGAGCCAGGGGCTTCAACGCGCCCGGTGGCGACGCGAAGATCGAGACGCTGCAGGCCACGATCGCGTTCGACGGGAGCCAGGGCATGGCCGACGCCGTTCCCGGGCCCGCGCACCTCCTGGCCGGCTCGCTCGCGGCGTGCCTGCTCAAGAACGTGGAGCGTTTCCACCACATGCTGCCCTTCGCTTACTCAGCCGCGTCGGCAGACGTCGACCTCGAGCGCCGGGACGCGCCCCCCGCCATCGTGCGGGCGCGCTACGTGCTCGAGGTTCACACCGATGAGCCGGCCTCACGCTGTGCCCTGCTCCACCAGAACGCGCGCAAGTTCGGCACGATCACCAACACGCTGGCGAGCGCGTGCGAGCTCGAAGGCACGCTGCGCGTGGTTCGGTCCGACGGCAGCGGCGAGGAGTTCCCGGCCTGAGCGCAATGCATTCACGACATGAATTACGATCCCGCCACTGCGTCCTGGTTCGTGGGGTCGAATCCCGGCCAATCAGCAGTCGTCGCAAGTTGGCGGCAACGTCTCACGTCGGGCGTACCGTCGGCATCACGTCCCGGTCCATGGACCGCGACCCGACGACCCCAATAGTCGCCGTCATGAGGATGACGGCCGTCACGGCGGCCGACGTGAGGCACCATGCGCACGATGCGCCGATCACGAACGGCTCCAGAAACGTGAGGTAAGCGGAGAACGCAGTGCCGGCCAGTGCGGCGACCCAGAGCACATTGGTCGCCGTCCGCCGCCAGCGCGGCGGCCCGTGCCGACCGACGGCCCACACGCCGCCGATGACCGCATAGCCGACCAAACCCAGCACGCCGACGGGGATGAAGCCGAGGAGCGTCGCATACGGGCTCTGCTGAACCGTGTTGCAGTCGCCGACGGGCCCGCACACCGCCGTGCTGCCGGTCACCTCGACGAATGAGAGATAGCTGGCGACTGCCATGCCGCACACTACCAGAACCGGGATCAGCCAGGTGGGCGCCTCACCGTTCATGCGCGCCCGCGATCGGACCGTATACACCGACCACGCCAGCGTCAGAACGAGACCGCCGAGCACCAGCACTGCCACTGCGTTGCCAGCGGGATCGCGCATGAACCGCTGCACCATGGATGAGGAAGCGGCACCTTCCGTCACGTCCTGGGGCAGTTGCCCACCGACGGGCGAGGCATGCGCAATGCCGCGGGTCGCGCCGGCGCTCACCTCGGTGCGCGCCGGCGCCGGCAGCGGTTCCAGCAGCCCCGCGCGTGCGAGCGCCCCTCGGATCGATGATACGTTCGGCCAGTCAATGCCGCCCGCGGCGAGGCCGGCCGTGACGATCCCGGGCAGCAGTTGCGGGATCTCGTCAGAACCGACCAGCAGCCGATCGCCCACCACGAGCGCGGGGACGCCGAGCCGGGCGGGCGGGACGCCGTATGCCTCGACCATGTCCTGATACAGCCGCCCACCATCAGGCGTGGAGGCGTTGATGGTGATGACCTGGAGCCGGTCCCCGAAGCGGTCCATGAGCCTGGGCAGATGCTGCTCCAGCACGACATGACAGTGAGGGCATGTCGGCGAGAAGAACAGCACCGCCCTGACTTCCGCGTGCTGTGCACCGACCGGAGTGGCAAATGTCGTCAGGGCAGCGGCGATTACGGCCGCGGTCACGAACCAGCGTGCTGCGTGCATGTGTCCAGCCTCCCGCTCTACGCAGTGTGGATCAGGTACAGCCCGCCCAACAGGACGAGGACGCCCGTCGCTCCGCGCGCGACCGACAGCGCTCTGCCCCCGCCCTTCCAGTCCAGCAGCCCCTGCACCCAGCCGTACGAACTGCCGGCCGCCACGATCACCGCGCAGTGCCCCACGCCAAAGGCGAGGGTCAGTCCGACTGCCAGGCCGGGCCGTTCGACGCCCACGGCCAGTGCAGCGCCGATCACCGGGGCCAGGAAGGCGAACGTGCAGGGGCCCAGCGCCAGGCCGAACAGCAGCCCGAGCGTCAGGGCGGCCAATGGACCGCGGCGGGACCCCGTGAACCGGGCCGCGGATGCCGCCGGCAGCTCGAGTACGCCCAACAAGTGCAGTCCGACGGCGAAAAAGACGATGGCGACGATGTAATTGATCACACCGCCTGCGTTCCCCAGTGCGCGGCCGAGCAGGGCCGTGGCCGCACCGAGCGCCGCGATGGTGAGCAGAATGCCGGTGGCGAACATGAAGGCGGTTCCGGCCGCGCGACGGGCGCTCACATGGTTGTGTGACCCGATGAAGCCGATGATCAGGGGGATGCTCACCAGGTGGCACGGGCTCAGCAGCATGCTCGCCACGCCCCAGCCGGCGGCCGCCGCCAGCGCCAGCAGCGGACCGGCCGCGAGCCCCCCCGACAGCCCCGCGAGCAGGGTGTCCAGCACGATCAACCTGCGGTCGGGTGCAGCATCACGCCCCACCTCGCCCAGGTCGCCAGGATTTCCGCTTTGGCGACGTACCCCTCCCGGCGGCCCAGCTCGCGGCCAGCCGCATCGTAGAAGATGAGCGTCGGGATTACGCGCGTGCCAAAGTGGCGCGCCGCCGCCGGCTTCTTCCATACGTCATAAAAATCAACCGCAAGCACTCCCTGGTACTCGCGACGCAGATCGGCACGGATGGGCGCCATCGCCTTGCACGGGATGCACTCTCCGGCACCGATGGCGACCAGGCGCGGGATCCCGGCCGTGGATGGACCATACCCCGTCGGTACCGGGTCGCTGGGGGCTCCAGCCGTCGCCGCAAGGCCGAGGAGGTCCGGCTCTGCGGCCTGCCGCTGCCGACTCGTCGCGGCCGCCAGCATCACGGCCACGCCGAGCAGCAGGATAACAACGAGCTTGATCAGGGAGTGCATGGAACCTCTCCGTCGCGTGAACTGCATTCGAAACACATTATCAGGTTCGCTGACACACGATACTCGCCTACACAACTGAATGATAGGCGTGATTATCCGGACGGCGTGTAGGGGAAAAGCCCTGGACTGGCGGCGGAAACCCGGGTGTTTCCTGGCACTGGTACGCCCATGAGCACCGCTATTGCATTCAACCGCGTAGACGGTTATGGTTGGGCAGGAGGAGAAAACGCATGCGAAGCTACGCACGGATCTTCAAAGCCATCTCGGATGAGACGCGACTGCAGATCATGGCTCTGATCTTCAGGCACGGAGAAGTCTGCGTCTGCGAAGTGGAGGAAGTCCTGGGCATCACGCAGTCGAAGGCGTCGCGGCATCTGCGCTATCTCAGGGACGCGGGCGTGCTCATCGATCGTCGTGACGGCGTGACGATCTATTACGGCGTGCCCGCCACTCAGACCCCGGAGGTCTCGGCGATTCTGATGCTGCTGCGCGGACTGCTGTCGTCGGCATCTCTGCCGGACGCGGCCCCAGTACTGGTGCAGTTGCGTGCGGTGCGGGCCAACGGAGACGCTGCCCGACTGCCCACTGTCACGGGACATCACTTGAACTGAGAGGAGCCGGCATCGTCGGATAGGCGGCGCCGGAGCGTAGGACAATGACGACGGGCGTGCAGGAAGCACCGCGGGCGGTGCCTCCATCGGCGGAACCCAGGGCGGAGCAGGGCGCGGCCACGCGCTGGTGGCGCGCGCGCAGGAGCATGCAGCCGGTCACGGACTGGACGACGGAATGGAAGCCCCTCGTCTGGATCGTGGCCGTTTTTTCGGCCTTCTACTTCCTGCCGGTCGGCAATGCGCGTTTCGACGGCGCCGTGGTGGAGGCGCTGGCGCTCACGCGGTGGTACGCGCAGGAGCACGTATTGCTCTGCCTGGTCCCGGCCTTCTTCATCGCTGGCGCCATCTCCGTGTTCGTACGACAGGCGTCTGTGCTGAAGTACCTCGGACCGCGCGCGCCCAAGCCGGTGGCGTACGGGGTCGCCTCCATTTCGGGGACGATTCTGGCGGTGTGCTCGTGCACCGTGCTGCCGCTGTTCGGCGGTATCTACGCGAACGGCGCCGGACTCGGGCCCGCGACTGCTTTCCTGTATTCCGGGCCGGCGATCAACGCGCTGGCCATCATTCTGACGGCCCGCATCCTCGGCGTCGAGCTGGGCCTCGCCCGTGGCATCGCCGCAATCGTCTTCGCGCTGGTGATCGGCCTGCTCATGCACGTAATCTTCCGGCGCGACGAAGCGCAGCGCAGTAATAGCTGGATCGCTCCCAGTGACGCTGATGAGACGGGGCGGCCGCTCTGGCAGACGGCGGTCTTCTTTGGCGCGATGGTGGGCGTGCTCGTTTTCGCGAACTGGGGCTCCGCCGGCTCTGCGGATGGCTTCTGGGGCGTCGTGCACACACTGAAATGGCAGATCACGGCAGGCTTCGCGCTGCTCCTGGCGTTCGCGCTCGTCCGCTGGATCCGCATGAGCGTGGTGGAGATCGGCGTCATCGTGGCAGTCACGGCGCTGCTCGCGCTGCTGTTCCCGGCGCAGCCGCTGGTTCCCTTCGCCGCCGCGACCGTCGGCCTGTCGTTGGCGGCCAGCACGTCGGACGGTGAGGCCGGCGATTGGTTCGCCGCGTCCTGGGGCTTTGCGAAGCAGATCTTCCCCCTCCTGCTCCTCGGCATTCTCGCCGCCGGCCTGCTGCTCGGCCGTCCCGGACACGAGGGTTTGATCCCTGCGGACTGGGTGGCCCGTTCCGTCGGTGGCAACTCGCTCGGCGCGAATCTGTTCGCTGCCGTGGCGGGCGCGTTCATGTACTTCGCGACGCTGACGGAAGTGCCGATCCTGCAGGGACTCATGGGCAGCGGCATGGGGGACGGCCCGGCGCTGACGCTGCTTCTGGCCGGGCCGGCTCTGTCGCTCCCGAGCATCCTGGTCATCCGCAGCATGATCGGCATCAGCAAGACCCTGGTGTTCCTGATGCTCGTCGTCGTCATGTCGACGGCCACGGGCATGTTGTACGGCGCGATCATGTGAGCGCGCCGCCCCAACGAATAGAGAGGAAGGCAATCATGAAAGTAGAGATTATCGGCACCGGCTGCCCGAAGTGCCGCGCCCTCACGGGCAACGTGGAGAAGGCGATCGCCGAGCTGGGCCTGGACGCGCGGATCGAGAAGGTGGAGAAAATCGCGGACATCGCGAGGATGGGCGTCATGATGACGCCCGGACTGGCCGTCGATGGCGTCGTGGTCGCGAGCGGCCACGTGTTGCCTGTGCCGGAGATTCGCGAGCTCCTGCAGGCGCACCAGGCCTCCAATGTCTGACGAGGAACTGAATCCGATGCAGATCCTGGGGCGCATCTCGCCGAGGGAGCCCGCAGCTACATGGAGCACCGGGCGGCGATCGCACTCGCTGCGCTGCCACTTCAGGTGAAGCTGCTCATCGGGATCGGCGGTGCGGCCGTGCACCAGTTCACCCGCGCTCTCCCGCCGATCCGCCGACTATCCGCGTCGTGCTGCCCGCCAGGGACGCGTGCGTCAACCAGCGGAGGCTCGCGGCAAGCCCGACGGAGATGAGCACCCACGTGCTCGTGACGGCTGCGTAGACCGGCAGGTTGTGCGCAGAGACGAGCGCGTAGCGCTGCATCGTGATCCCCCCCTTCAGCGGC
>JAGTUV010000382.1 GCA_018224305.1 Gemmatimonadota bacterium | reverse complement strand
GCAGAGTGCTTCGCAGGAGGTATGATGAGTCTGGACAATTACGCCGGTGACTACATCACGAAGGGCGGCTACAGCGCCCGGTTCCGTGTCATCGGCACTCGCCTCTGCCTCCAGCTCATGGACCGATCTTTCATCCCCCTTCAACCTGTCGGCGAGGCGGTGTTCGGAGTGCCATTCTGCGTCGACTTCGGCGTTCGGTTCGAACTTCGATCGAATGCGGTCGCGGGCGGAATCCTGCTGATGGGAAACGCAGAGCGGGAATTCCAGCGGGTGAAGGACCGGGCCGGATCACCATCAAATAACTGATCGGGCGACCATCGAGCGGCGCACCATCGATCGGCTGATCGGGTGACAACCAATCGGCGGATCGGTTTCGTGCGGATCGGACGATTGAGGGGCAACCGTCGATAGACGCCGACGATTGCCCCTTCGCGCTTACTACCGAACAGTGAACTCGTGCAGCATACCCAGGTGTGCGGTCGCTTCCGAGATGAACAGGTAGCGGCCCGGTTGCAGGTCCACCGCGAAATATGCAGTTTCGCCTGTCGGCATCGCGTGAATTCCACCCAGGAACGGAACCGGAGCGGGAGCGCGCATGCCGTCGATGGCCAGCCAGTTCATCCATTGTACTACGTCGTCGATGTCCGTGTCCGCATCGAGCCTGGCCAGGTGAGCACTGTGGCCGAAACCGACTTCGGGATTCTCCTGCGCGTGGACCGCTACGACGCGACGGCCTGCGGTGAGATCACCTTCCACACGCATACCGTCATTTGTGAGCGTGACACGGATATCTGGACGGGGCGTCGCCACCAGCGGTTCGGGTGCGGTAACCTCCATCGGCCGGATCATTCCCTCCATGTAATGGATCTCGCCATCCGCCGTCTTCACGTAGCACTCCAGCACGTACCTGCCGGGCTCGAGGTGGAAGACCACCTCCGATGTCAAACCGGACGCCAGGAATCCCGGGCCGCCGACCATGCGCAGATCGGCGAACCAGGGCGGCAGCGATTCCATGATCATGCCGAGTGCTTCCTCTTCGCTTGCATTGCCATCCCGGCGCGCCGTCCAGCCCCGACTGAACGCCGCTGACGCCTGCGTCTCGTAATCGGCGAGCGTCGTCCCCTCGGGCAAACGGCTCATGAAGACGAAGTGCGGTTCCTCCCCATCATTGGTAAAACGGATCGTGTTCCAGCCGGCGGGGACCGTTTCAGGTGCCTGGAATGCGTAGTCGATGGCCGTAATTTCGACGACCTGCGCGTGCACAGGCACCGCCGTAAGGGAGGCGGCAATGGCAAGGGGGAGCGAAGCGACAAGCCGAATTGATCGATGCACGAATCCTCCTGGATCGGGAATGGGCGTAGAGTCAGTGATGTATCCCGGTGTGTGGCTGCCCCACTTCGAGCACGCCCATCATGCCCTGGTCCTCATGATCGAGGATGTGGCAGTGGAACATCCACAGGCCCGGAAAGTCGTTGTAGCGGACAATGAAGCGGACACGCTCCCGCTTCGGCACATTCACCGTGTCTTTCCAGCTCCGATACGGCTCCGGCACGCCGTTGCGGTCGAGCACCTGAAAACGGAAGCCGTGCAGGTGGAACGGGTGGTCCATGCCCACCAGGTTCTCGACCTCCCAGATTTCCGTGGCGCCCAGCTCGGCGGACACGTCGATGCGCTCCATGTCCATCACCTTGCTGTTGATCCGGCCCTGACTCATCAGCATCACGCGCGTGTCGGTGACCGCCGCGGTGTCCAGCGCTGTGACGGACCGCAGAACATCCGGGATAGGCTCGCTATCGACAGGACGCTCGTCCGAGTATGCGAGCGTCAGCAGGTCACGCGGCACTTCCCAGTCGGCGGGTCGCGTCTTCGGCATGTACCGATCGTACGGCAGAGTCTGCAATACGGCGCGGCTCCCGGGTCGCGTAGTGCCCCGCACCAGCAGTTCGGCGCGCTCGCCGTTCGCCAGGATGATCTCGTCCACCTCGACGGGATGTTCGAACAGCCCGCCATCGCTGCCCACGTGCACGAATGTGTGATCCGCCAACGCCAGTCGGTATATCCGTGCACCGGAGGCATTGATCACGCGCCAGCGCTGCACTTCACCGCTGCGGATGGAAAACTCCGGCATGATGTCATCATTGACGAACAGTACGTCGCCTTCGCGGCCGTTCATCGCGTCCGTGCGCCCCTGCTCTGAATCCGGATCCGGAAAATCGAT
This sequence comes from Gemmatimonadota bacterium, assembly GCA_018224305.1. GTDB lineage: Bacteria > Gemmatimonadota > Gemmatimonadetes > Longimicrobiales > RSA9 > SH-MAG3. The sequence continues at coordinate 700 of JAGTUV010000382.1, read as the reverse complement.
GGCACCATCGTCCGTGAAACGGTTGTCGGACAGAATCAGCAGCCTCTCAGGCAGTGAATCCGGGAGCGGATCATCATGCGCACGAACAATGATGGCACCATACAGGCCCATCCCCACCTGCCACGCCGTGCGATGATGCGGGTGAGGATGGTACCAGTATGTTCCCGCCGTACCGGCGGGCACTTCGAACCTGTACTCGTAGACGTCGCCAGGCGCCACTGGATGCATGGGGCTGCCATCTGCATCCGCCGGCACATGCAGTCCGTGCCAGTGCACCGTCGTCGCTTCGGGAAGGTCGTTGCGGAAGCGTACGACTACGCGGTCGCCTTCCAGCAGTTCCAGCGTGGGACCTGGTACGCTCCCGTTGTACGCATAAACTTCCGTCTCCGGACCCGGTACCAGCGACAGCCGCGTACGGCCGGCCGTGAGATCGATCTCCACCGTTCGTGACTCCGTCGACCGATCGACCCCATTGCCATGAGATGGCGTGGCCTGGTTCGCATGAGCACGATGGATGGGACGGTCCTGGGCTGAAGCCGCAGCACGCACCGGAACATGCGCCAACCCGAGCGCAACCACCCACAGCAGGATGCGGGCTGCGCCACGCATACCTGCCGATGGCATGCGTTGAGATGGCGACGTTGCAGGGATCATTCGTCTCCTCGGAACGCGGGGCGAATTGAACGGCGAGCGCGGGAGT
>JAGTUV010000381.1 GCA_018224305.1 Gemmatimonadota bacterium | reverse complement strand
CCGGCCGGTCCTTGAAATGCCAGTAGAAGCTGCCCTTCGTGATACTCAGGTCGCGCGCGATCGCCTCCACGCGCACCGCCTCCACTCCCCCGTCCGACATCGCCTGTGCCGCGGCACTCAGCCACTCTTCGCGCCCGCTCATCGTGCCCCCATACGGAATCGTATGGGACCATATGTACACTCAGCCCGCCACCCGCACAACCGTGTCACGCGATTACAGACCCGTCAGCCGCACCAGCGACATGACGCCGAGCGCGTCGGTCGCGACGCCCCATGCATCCGTGCCACGCACTGCGCCGTCCGACAGGCTGATGGCGGCCGGCCATGACACCGTCCGGAGGAGTGTGCCGTCGCTGTCGTACACATCGGCGCGGCGGTCCTCGCCGTCGCCCACAGCGAGCTCCACCCAGAGCCGGCCATCACTGTCGAAGAACAGCGAGCGCAGCGGCGGTTTGCGGGCCGGCACATCGAAGCCGAGCTGGCGTCGCGGCATGTCGAAGCGCACGGCAAGCTGGTCGAGACGCGCGCCACCGACGGAGTCCTCGCGGGCGCTGAGGGCGGGACCGTGCGGGATATTCCGGGTGATGGCACGGATGAGAGCGCCGTCGGCAGCGCGCCATTCGACGGCGTAGCGGCGGCTGAGCGCGTGCGCGAATTCGGCGCGCTTCGGCGAATGTGCAGTGAGCTCCACCGGCCCATAGGGCTGGTAGCCGAAGAGCGTGGTGGTGCCGCCCGGACTGTCGCGCCGGACCTTGCGGACAGATGTGCTGTCGTCAGGCACCGTGTGGAGGGGCGTCTCGCTGAGGACGCCGCCCGCTGAATCGACGTGCATGCGGTAAACGCGGATCATGCCGCTCTGTGGCTCCGATCGAGCGCCGATGTCGATGAGGCGGCCATCGTCGTCGAACGTGAGGGGCGCCCACCGGTTGACATCTTGATGCGACATGCGGATTTGTCCGGCGTGATCCGCCCTGTCGGCATGCGTCGCGAACGCGGTGTAGCGGGCATTGCCGCCATCGCGCACCCACAGCCGCCCGCCCGGGCCGACGGCCGGGCAGCAGGGTCCGTCGAACTCGCCAGGTCCTGCACCGTTGCGCCCGAAGCTGAATGCGAGCGTGCCGTCCCGTTCATGAACGCGCACGAGGTGGTTCATTCGGTCGACGACGGCAATGCGACCGTTGTCCAGAAGGGTGACGCCGCTGATCGCTCCGAACTCGTGCTCCGGCTCCGCGTCGCCGCCGCCGCCGCCGCCGATGTAATGGTCGACGGAGAGGGTGGTGTGCGGTACGTCGGGATCTTCGGTCGCGTCGTTGTCGGCGGTCGTGCACCCGGCGAGGATGACGGCCAGGCCGGCGAGGACGGAAGCGCTGCTCGACCACGGAGTTCTTCTCTCGTGCGCGTGAACCGGGTCAGTCATCCGGCAGAGCGAGGCACTCATATGCGTCTCCTGTCGACTGCCCCTGTTCGCGCACGCAGCGATCCACTACGTTGCGTGTGACCGCCAGGGGTACCCCGTCCGGGGTTGAGAAAGTCCCTTGGAACCTGATCCGGTTGAGACCGGCGTAGGGAGTGCGGCAGACTGTGGCCACGGCACCGCTGGTGCCGTAACGCGCGTCGCCTCCCCGGGGTGACGCGCTTTGTATATGCGATCCCCGCCGGCGCCGTATCGTTCACGCGTACGGGAAGGTCGACATGCAAGGCAACGGCAGCAGCACCGGCGGAACACTGCCCGTCATTCCATCCGATGCAACGGCTCCGGCGACAATGGAGCAGGCGTTCCCGTCATCCCGCAAGGTGTACGTGGAGGGCCGCGGCGGTGTGCGCGTGCCGATGCGCGAGATCTCGCTGTCGGGCGGCGAGCCACCGCTCCGCGTCTATGACACGAGCGGCCCTCAGGGTGTCGATGCGACGACCGGCCTGCCGAAGCTTCGCCGCGACTGGATCGTGGGACGCGGAGACGTCGAACTGGTACACGATGCATCCAGCCTGCGCGACCACGGTGGCACGTCGAACGGCAGTGAGCACGAACCCGGCGCGACGCGGGATGCGCTCGCGAACGATATCTATCGTGCGATGCCCGGCCGGCGTGTGTCGCAGATGCATTACGCGCGACGCGGCGAGGTCACGCCTGAGATGGAGTTCATCGCGCTGCGCGAAGGCTACGACGCCGAGCTGATCCGCGCCGAAGTCGCACGCGGCCGCGCGATCATTCCCGCGAACATCAATCACCTCGAGCTCGAGCCGATGATCATCGGCCGCGCGTTCAAGGTGAAGATCAATGCGAACATCGGCAACAGCGTCGTGAAGTCGTCGATCGACGACGAAGTCGAGAAGCTGCGCTGGGCGACACTGTGGGGCGCCGATACCGTGATGGACCTGTCCACCGGCCGCGACATCCATGAGACCCGCCAGTGGATCATCCGCAACTCGCCCGTGCCGATCGGTACCGTCCCGATCTACCAGGCGCTCGAGAAGGTGGACGGCATCGCGGAGGACCTCACGTGGGAAGTCTACCGCGACACGCTGATCGAGCAGGCCGAGCAGGGCGTCGACTATTTCACCGTGCACGCCGGCGTGCTGCTGCGCTACGTGCCGCTGACGGCCAATCGCGTCACCGGCATCGTCTCGCGCGGCGGATCCATCATGGCCAAGTGGTGTCTCGCCCATCATCAGGAGAGTTTCCTGTACACGCGGTTCCGCGAGATCTGCGAGATCATGGCCGCGTACGATGTCTCGTTCTCGCTCGGCGACGGTCTGCGTCCCGGCTCGATCGCCGATGCGAACGATGAAGCGCAGTTCGCCGAGCTGAAGACGCAGGGCGAGCTGACGCGCATCGCGTGGGAGTACGACGTGCAGGTGATGAACGAAGGACCCGGCCACGTGCCGATGCATCTCATCCGCGAAAACATGGAGAAGCAACTCGAGTGGTGTGACGAAGCACCGTTCTACACGCTGGGCCCGCTCACCACCGATATCGCGCCGGGCTACGACCACATCACGAGCGCGATCGGCGCCGCACAGATCGGCTGGTACGGCACGGCGATGCTGTGCTACGTGACGCCGAAGGAGCACCTCGGACTGCCGAACCGCGACGACGTGAAGCAGGGTGTCATAGCGTATCGCATCGCCGCGCATGCTGCGGACCTCGCGAAGGGCCATCCGCGTGCCCAGGAGTGGGACAACGCGATCAGCAAGGCGCGCTTCGAGTTCAGGTGGCACGACCAGTTCAACCTCGCGCTCGATCCCGTGACGGCGCTGGCGTACCATGACGAGACGTTGCCTGCGGACGGCGCCAAGGTGGCCCACTTCTGCTCGATGTG
>JAGTUV010000380.1 GCA_018224305.1 Gemmatimonadota bacterium | reverse complement strand
GTGTTTCTGGCAGGTCAACGGGCGGTCGGAGATCTCCGACTTCAGGACGTGGGCCCGACTGGATCTGAAGTACATCCGCGACTGGAACCTGTGGCTGGATATGCGACTTCTGGTCCGTACGATACCGGCGGTTTTGAGCGGACGCGGAGCATACTGATGGTCACGATGGTGACGAATTCGAACGAGAACGCGAGTGAAGCTGCGGCAGCGCTCGTTGCAGGCGAGCCTGTGCGGCAGGTCACGTCGGAGCACGAATCTCATCACAACGATCGACGACGGCTGCCGCCGTCCGCTGACAGTTGGATGTTCATGGCAAGCACAGAGGGAGTAACATGAGTCTACGTGGAGTCAGAGTCCTGGTCACCGGCGCCGGCGGCTTCATCGGCTCGCATCTTGTTCGCTATCTGAAGGCGGAGGGCTGCTGGGTGCGGGGCGTCGACATCAAGGAACCTGAGTTCGGGCCGACGGAGGCAGACGAGTTCGAACTTCTGGATTTGCGGAGATGGGAGAACTGTGTTCGGGCGACGCGATCGGTCAATGAGGTGTATGCGCTCGCCGCGGACATGGGCGGCATGGGGTTCATCTCCTCGAATCACTCGCGAATCATGCACAACAACGGGCTGATCGACATCCATACGCTGGAGGCCGCTCGTCAGAACGGAGTGCGCCGCTACCTGTTCACGTCGTCGGCCTGCGTGTACCCGGAGCACCTGCAGGAGGACACGGCCGTGCAGCCTCTGCGGGAACAGGATGCGTATCCCGCGCAGCCGCAGGACGCGTACGGCTGGGAGAAACTGTTTATCGAACGGCTGTGCGCACACTATCGCGAAGAGCAGCATCTCGACGTGAGGATCGTACGCTTTCACAACATATTCGGGCCGTATGGCACGTGGGATGGCGGGCGCGAGAAGGCGCCGGCGGCGCTGTGCAGGAAGGTTGCGCATGCGAAGCTGATGGAGGACCCGGTTGTCGAGATCTGGGGCGACGGTGAGCAGACGCGCTCGTTCTGCTACATCGACGACTGCACGGAAGGTCTGCACCGGCTGATGCGATCAGGTTATGCCGAGCCGCTGAACCTCGGTCAGGATCGGATGGTGAGCATCAACGAACTCGCGAATCTCATTTCCGACATCGCCGGCTATCCTATCGAGAAGGTGCACGTCCCGGGGCCGCAGGGAGTGCGCGGACGCAACTCGGACAATACGCGGTTGCGTGAGATCCTCGGCTGGGAGCCCCGGATTATGCTCGAGGAAGGGCTGCGTAATACGTACGGTTGGATCGAAGAGCAGGTGGCGGAGCGCCTGCGCGCCAGCCGGCAACCCTTGGCCAAGCCCGCGTAGCGCGCGCCGCGACTGCGCCTGCGCGTCGCACATGCAGGTCCAGCGCCTTTCGACAACGATGACTGTGGCAACCCGACGAAACGGGCAGCGATGAGCGATCGAATCGGTGTGGCCGTGATCGGCTGCGGGTTGGTCGGCGCGCATCGCGCGCGGACGGCGGCCGCGGACGAGCGCACGACATTGCGCTTGGTCATCGACACCCAGCCCCAGCGCGCGGCCCTGCTGGCCTCGGAGCACGGCGTGGACGCCGGTTCGGACTGGCGCACTGCGCTGACACGCGAGGATGTCAGTGTGATTGTGATCAGCACGCCGAATGCACTGCTGGTTCCGATCGGCATCACCGCACTCCGCACGGGACGGCATGTGCTCATCGAGAAGCCGATGGGACGAAACGTGACCGAAGGGCGGGCACTCGCGGCCGAGGCACGACGCGCCGGCACCGTGCTCAAAGTCGGGTTTCGTCACCGCTACCGTGAATCCCTGGTGCAGGCGCGGGCAATGGTGCGGGCGGGAACGATCGGTCGGTTGATTCAGCTGCGTGCCCGCTACGGGTACGGCGCGCGTCCGGAGCACGAGCAGGAATGGCGGGCCGATGCGGAGCTTGCGGGCGGTGGCGCCCTGCTCGACGAGGGGGTCCATGTCGTGGACCTGTTCCACTGGTTCGCTGGTCCGGCACAGCGCGCACAGGCGGAGCTCCAGACGGCCGTCTGGGACCTGGGACGGCTGGAGGACAACGCGTTCGGGCTGCTCCGCTTCGGGGCAGGGGTCGTCGGACAGTTCCATGTTGGTACCACAGAATGGAAGAACCTGTTCTCGTTCGAGATCCGGGGTGACATGGGAGCGATCCACGTGGAGGGACTGGGTGGCAGCTATGGGCCGGAGTCGCTCACGCTCACGCGACGGCCGCAATCCGGTGTGGATGTGGAGGTCAGCCGTATGGATTTTGCAGACCACGACTCGTCCTGGTCGGCAGAATGGTCGGACTTCGCGGCTGCATTCCACGGCGAAGGCATGCGTCACGGCAGCCCTGAGGACGGGCTCCAGGTTCTCGCCACAGTCGACGCGCTGTACGCCGCCGCGCGCAGCGGGTCCGCGATCGCCATCGCGCCCGCGCCACCGCCACGCGGAATTCACGCCCGCTGACATGCGCAGAGCCGACGCCGCGGTGCCCCGCCGGATTCTCGTCGTGGGGCCGCTGCCGCCGCCGACTCACGGGGTGGCCGTCATGACCCGCACCCTGCTCGACTCACCGCTGGCACGGCGTTTCGAGATAGTCCACCTCGACACGGCGGACCGGCGCGGTGTTGCCAATATCGGGCGTCTGGATGTGGGGAACGTATGGCGGGCCGGTATCCACGCCCTGCGCTTCCTCACGCTGCTTGCCAGCGGACGCTTTGACCTGGTCTACTTGCCGATCTCGAAGAACGCGCTGGGGTTCCTGCGGGATGCCCTGTTCATCGGTCCCGCTGTGGCCACCGGCACGCCGTTCGTCGTGCACTTCCACGGCGCCGGCTTCGACGAGTTCGTCCGAAGTGCGCCGTTGCCGGTGCGTGCGCTGGTGCGATTGCTGCTGAAACGCGCAGCGCGCGGGATCGTTCCCGGCCACGCGCTCGAGGGGATGGTGCACGAGCTGATCGCCGAGCCGCATATTGTGGTCATTCCAAACGGGGTGGCGGACCCGTTCGGGGGTACGGCGGTGGAGCGGACGCAGGGAGAGGCGATGCACATTCTGTTTCTGGGCAATCTGCTTCCGGGCAAGGGCTATGTCGAGCTGCTCGACGCGGCGCAGGCGCTGCTGGATGAGGGGATTGACATACGCGTGACGTTTGCGGGCAGCATGGTCGACAGTCTCGTTCACGAGCGAGCGCTGGCGACGCTCCGCTACGGCGTAGACCGGATCCGATTCCGGGGCGCGGTGGACGCCGATGGGAGAGCGGCGGTGCTGAGGGAAGCGGACGTCCTGGCGCTGCCGAGCGAGGATGAGGCGCATCCGCTTGTCATCCTGGAGGCAATGGCAGCGGCGCTGCCGGTCGTGAGTACCCGACACGGCGCGATTCCCGAGACGGTGACCGAAGATACGGGCGTGTTGATCGAGACACGCGATGCGGCTGCTCTCACGGAAGCGTTGCGCGCGCTGGCGCTGGATCCGGGGCGGCGCGAAAGGCTTGGCGCAGCGGGAAGGCGGCGGTATGAGTCCCGCTACACGGCCGAGGGTTGGTCGGAGAGTATGGGCCGGATGTTCGACGGAGTCGGCCGGGCGCTCGCGCCATGACGGCCGCGCCCGTGCTCTCTATCATCATCGTCTCGTGGAACGTGCGCGACCTCGTGCTTGCCTGCCTCGATTCGATTCACGCGGACTCCGGCCGGCCGCCGTTGGAGATCATCGTCGTGGACAATGCATCGGAGGACGGAACAGCGGCGGCGGTGGTGGCCCGCTATCCTGCAGTCCGTGTGCTGGCGAACATGGACAATGTGGGCTTTCCCCGCGCCAACAACCAGGCGCTGCGGCATGCGCGCGGGCGCCACGTCCTGTTTCTCAATCCCGATACCGAGGTCGGCGCCGGCACGCTCGGGGCGTGCGTGCGCGAGCTGGATGTGAACCCGGACATCGGTGTGGTGGGTTGCCGGCTGCAGTCTGCGGAGGGGTCGATACAATACGAGGGGGCGCGCAACCTCTATCGCTTCCGCCATCTGCTCTACGAAATGATGTATCTTCATATGCTGTTCCCGAACAACCGTGTGTTCGGCGATCACCGCATCGGCGCGTGGGACCACCTCGGCGAGCGTGACGTGGAAGCCGTGAGCGGTGCGTTCATGATGGTGCCACGTCACGTGGCGGAGCAGGTCGGCGGCCTGCCGGAGGACCTGTTCATGTACCACGAAGACCTGTCTTTCTGCCTGCGCATTCAGCGACTGGGACTACGGGTGCGCTACCTGGGTGGCGTCCACACCGTGCATCACTGGGCGCAGTCCTCGCGCCGAAGCACTGCGCGGCTGGGACTCCTGGAGGTCGAGTGCAAGCACCGCTTCATTGCGGAGGCGGACGGGCGGGCGTGGGCGGCGGCCGCCCGTGCGCTGATCGGATTGCGAGCCGTGCTGCGGATGGCCATCGGTACGGTCGGAATCCTGGTCCCGCAGCGGTGGAAGGCCCCGTATCCACGCGTGTTCGACATCGGCCTATACTGGCTGCAACTGAAATGGAGCCTGCGGCCTGCATCGGTCGCGGTGCACCTCCCGCGTGCGTCGGCGCTGGCGCGTGAGCCACAGCGTATGGGGGCGTGGTCCGCATGAGACCCGCTCTGCGCGGCGCGCTCACGCTGACCCGTTCCGCCGACGACTGGCGGAAGCGGCTCATCACCGCTGCAATCCTCGCCGGCGCCGCCGTCGCGTCCGCCGGACTGGCCTTCTCGCCCTTTCTGACACTCGGCGCGGTCGTCGGCGCGGTCCTGACGCTCTTTGCCCTCACGAAGCCACTGGCCCTTGTCGGCCTTATGCT
>JAGTUV010000379.1 GCA_018224305.1 Gemmatimonadota bacterium | reverse complement strand
CTGTCGCGCTGCGCCATGCGCTTTGTGACACCTGTGCGGCTGACTGAAGGCAACGAGCCGCGTATCGCGCTGGCGGTCGAACTCGCGCTGAGGGATGGTGTTGTATTGACTGTCATCAACGTTCACTTCGACTGGGTTCGGGACGATAATTTCCGGTTCACGCAGGCCAGAGAGGTGGCGGATTATCTCGAGGGCGTGTCAGGCCCGTGGATTCTCCTCGGCGACCTCAATGATCAATCGGGGTCGCGCACGCTGGCTCTGTTTCAGGAGCACGCGCAGGAGGCCATGAAACCGTCGGATGGCCGCTTCACATTCCCGTCCATCGATCCCGTGAGGGAGATCGACTTCGTGTTCGTGGCGCCGCGGGATGCGTGGACCGTCGACTCCGTCCATGTCGTAGACGAAACAATAGCGTCTGATCACCGCCCGGTGTTCGCCGGGGTGACTTACGGAAACCCCGAATCGGGAGGTACGAGGTGGGATTGTTCTGGGACCTGATTCAGCACGGTCAGATTGCGGATGCGCATGGCAAGGCCGACTCTCTCGAGAATCGGATGGAGATACTGGAGAACCAGCTGCAGCGGACGAATGCAACGCTGATGGAACTGCTGCGTGTGCTCGAGACGCGGTTCGGCGATGACCTGGACGGCGACGGCCGCATCGGTTAGGACCGGGACCACGCCGCACCTGCGAGTCCGGTACATGGGTTGTGGAGCAAAGGGCACGGAACTCCGGAGGTGACACGAATGAATCGGGTGCATGCGTTCACGGCTGTGGCGCTGCTGAGTGTCGCATTCGTGGGCACGCTGGCCGCGCAGGGGGTACCGCTGGCCGCGCAGGGGGTACCGCTGGCCGCTCGGCACTCGTCCGCCTCACCGGACACGGTCCAACTGCGGTTCGGCTGGGCGGCGGGCACTGCTGCACACGTCGAGACGACCAGGCGTCAGTACACGAGCGGAGTGAACGATACCGTCACGGGAGATGCAAACTACCGGATGCGCGTGCAGCGGCATCCGGAGGGTCTGATCATCACCTATGACGAATTCGAGTTCCCCGCAGCAAGCGATACCGTGAATGATGCGCAGATCGGCTCTCTCGCCGATCGAGCCGCGGCGATCGTCCCAAGAGTTCTGGTCGATTCTGCCGGCAGCTTCGTTCGTGTCGAGGACGTCGAATCGGTCCGCGCGCGGCTCGATACGCTCGTGACGTCGATGCTCGAACCCGGCGAGGCGGAGGAAGCGCGCGAGGCAATGGCAACACTGGTCACCGCGGAGTCGCTCGGAGGTCTGGCCGCGCAGGAGTGGAACACGATCGTCGGTCGCTGGGCAGGAGTCGACCTCGTGGTCGGAGAGAAGTACTTCTTCGAGGAGGAAGCGGCCCTTCCCATGCTGCCGGGCACTGCAATCACGCTGGTATCCGAGTTCAGCATCGAAGGCTGGACGCCCTGCACGGAGGGCGTCGTTGCCCGTGAGTGCGTGGAGATCAGGGTCGAGGCACGTGCGGATCCCGCGGCCGTACAGCGGATACTCGCGGAGTTCACGGAGCAGATTACGGCGGTGCCCGGCGTGGGTCTGGTGTTCGAGAGCTTCGAGATGGGCAACGAGATCGTGCTGGTGACCGAGCCTGCGACGCTCAGGCCGCACAGCGTTCGCATACGGAGGGGCCTGGCGGGTGTGTTCACTGCGGACGGGGAGCGCAGCGAAGTCTCGCAGAGTGAAGTCCGGACATACCGTTACACATATATGCAGTAGCGGCCGTCAACCATGGGGCACTCGATCTTCCGTTCATCGGTCGCGCAACCCGTAACGTTCGTGCTGATGCTGATTTCGGCCTGCGCGTCCCCTGTGCCGCGGCCCGTCGCGCAGAACCCGTCGCCCATGGTGGAGCACACGCGTACACACGTGCGCATCTTCGCGGACGACATCGCGGCCGGAGATCGCCATACGCTCGAAGGACTGCTGCCGGCCGCAATCCGCGTCTTCGTGCCTGAGGGCACCGACAGGATGGACGCGCGTCTGCTGATCCACTTTCATGGCTCCGCGTTCCCCGCCGAGCACGCGACGGCCGCAAGCGCGACGAGCTATGTAGCAGCAAACGTTCATCTTGGTGCGGGATCGGCGGCATACGAGAGGCCTTTCACGGATCCGTCGATCCTCGGGAGAATCATCGATGAAGCGAGGCGGACAGCACAGGTGGACACGTTCAGAGCTGTAGTGCTGAGTGGGTTCAGCGCTGGATACGGAGCGATTCGCGCCATCCTGCGTGACTCCACGTCCACGGCGCGCATCGAGGGCGTGATTCTGCTCGACGGGCTGCACACCGGCTACGTTCCTGACGGGCGGGTGCTGCACGACGGCGGACGACTGGATGCTGTCCTGCTCGAGCCGTTTCTGCGCTTCGCCAGACTCTCCATGCAGGGCAGCAAACGGTTTCTGATCACTCACTCCGAGATATTCCCGGGCACGTTCGCGAGTACCACGGAAACGACGGATCACATCGTCGATACGCTCGTTCTGGAGCGCACGGCAGTGCTCGAATGGGGGCCGGTGGGGATGCAGCAGCTGAGTGTCGTCCGGGCCGGGTCGTTCGAGATTCTCGGTTTCGCCGGCAATACAGCGCCCGATCACGTGGACCATTTCCACGGGCTGCCTGCGTTCCTGGAGCGCTACGACAGTCTGGCTCTCTTGCAGGGCAGTCGATAACGATGCGGGTATCCTGGCGTGCGAGCGCTCAGGTGCGTGTACCGGGATCGGCGAGCGTTCGTCGCGCTGCGTGGTCAGTCCTGCTCGGCGTTCTGCTGGTCACCGGCTGCCGGACCGGTCGTAACTACGCGACGCCAGATGTGCCGCGGTACGAGGGTGAGCCGTCACGCCCGGCTGCGGTCAGCACCGGTGTCGATACACTGCTGGTCGTTGCGTTCAACATCAGGTATTCGCAGCGGATCGATCGGGCGATAGACCTCCTCGTCAGCGAGCCGGACCTGACCGATGCCGACATCCTGCTGCTGACCGAGATGGACGAGAACGGCACCTGGCTGATTGCGGACGCACTCGGCATGTACTACGCGTACTATCCAGCTGTGCATCACGTGCGAACAGGTCGTGACTTCGGTAATGCCGTTCTCTCGCGGTGGCCGATCGTGGGGCACGAGCGCATCACGCTGCCCCACACAGCACGATTCCAGAGGACGCACAGGACTGCGACGGCGGCCACGATCCGTGTCGGCATGACCGAGGTGCGTGCGTATGCGACGCACCTCGGTACGTTCTTCGAGATCGGTCCTGGTGCGCGCCAGGAGCAGCTTCGGACCATCCTCGAGGACGCGCAGCCGTATGCACGGGCGATCATCGGCGGCGACATGAACGACGGTCGGATCGGTCCGACGGCCGGCGCGTACGGGTTCACCTGGCCGACGCAGTACGGCCCGAACACCATGCTGTTCGGCAGGGTCGATCACATCTTCCTGAAGAATCTGCCGACACCCGATTCGGCGGCAGCAGGTACGGTGCGTGACAGCCGCGGCGCGAGCGACCACTTGCCCGTGTGGACGCGTGTCATATTGCGGATACGATAGTGCGATGCCCACAGGCGTTCATGGTGTGGAGGGGGCGCTCGCCGTCGAGGCGGTGTACACGCGGGGCGCGCGGTGAAACGGCAGAGGCGCATCCGGATGGTGTAACGGTCGTTGCGAGGTGGCGATGCAGCCGTGACCATGCGTCTCTGGTTAGAGCAGGTCGGCCATCAGCCATAGCCAGCGGCTGGTCGAGTGCACCCACACCTCCTTGTACACGTAGGTGTTCTGCGACGGCCAGTACGGCAGGTCAGTAACGCCGCGGCTCTGCATTCCTACCGGCAGGGAGCCGACGAAGTCACCACTCGACACACTGTACTGCTGCGCCCAGTCATAGCCCTCGCCGTACATCATGCTCTGGACGAATGGGTTGCGTCCGACCAGCCACTGCGCCTGCCGGTGCGCCAGGTCGAGCGCGGCACTGTCGCCGCGCACGAGAGCGCCGGTGGACAGCGCCTTCGCCTGCGACAGCAGGATGCCATAGTTGCCGCGCCGCGCGAACCACACCGGGAACGCGCGCAGATACCAGCCGTCGCCCATTGCCATGCCTTCGAGCACCTGCGCGCGATATGACTCGCGGGAAGCACCGTGCAGGCCGCCCTCCTCCGGTACATGAATCTCATCGCCGAGGCGGTAGACGTATGCCGGAAGCACGTTGTAGGGCGCCGTTGTCGTCGCGATGCGCTTCTGATACGCCAGGTACAGGTCGATTGCTGCGAGCCACGATCCGCTGTCGCGATGATCAGGGAGCAGCTCGATCAACTGCGACAGGGCGACGATCGGCGCCTGGTCGTTGCCCCGGTGGAACTGGTGAAAGATCGTGTCGCGGTCGGGGCCGGTGTGGAAGAAGCCGACCAGTGGGAAGTGGCTGCCCACCGGTGTCTCCTGCTGTGACGCGACGATGATGCGAGCGAGTTCCACCGCCTTGCCGGCGTACTGCTGTTTCCCTGTCGCCTTGAATAGCTCGAGCGATGCCGTGGCACCGATGGACGCCAGCTCCATGCGCGTGGCGGCGAACGCGGGTGTGTGCCGAGTCTCGGCCGACTCTATGCCGACGACTGCGTGACTCCAGTCATCTTCCGCAATGCGCAGGCTGCGGGCTGCCAGCTCCGGATCAATGTCCGCGAGCACGCGCGCAGCGATCGCAGCGGCAGCCGCGGCAATGTAGTTGACATTGGGATTGTTCTTCGGCGCGACCACCCGATCGTCGGCATCGCCGATGATATTGTTTGTCCAGAGGTTGTGGCTGGCGAACCCCACGCGGTAGCCGCCCGGAAACCGTACGCGGAGCACCCAGTCCAGACCCCACCGCGCCTCCTCGAGCACACGCGCAAGGAGAGCGGGATCATCTCCGCGCTGCTGCAGCTTTTCCGCGAGCGCGAACAGAGCATACGTCGCTTCGCCCGTGTTGATCAAACCTTGCGACAGGTCGCCCGCGTCGTGCCAGCCGCCGCTCATGACAATCCTCTGATCGCCGTGCACAGCGAACCAGTCCAGGTGATCGACGGCGTGGGATCCCGGTACCGCGAAGCCGCAGCGGTTACCATAGAAGAAATTCAGCGCCTTCCAGATCGTCGGCTGCCATACATCGTCGCCAATGCTGAACGGGCGGCTGTGCGTGTCACCCACACGAATGATGTAACTGCCCGGCTCGTCGATCTCCGAGAAGTCGAACTCCTGGAAGTCACCGACGCGGGTGCTCATCTTCTGAATCGGCTTCCGCAGTACCACGGCGCCCAGCGCGCTGGCATTGACGCGGACCAGCTGGAACTCCGAGGCGGTCAGGTCATCTGCAACAGCGGTCTTGGTGAAGCCGGCGTGGTAGCCCGTATGGCTGAACGCGATATGAGAGGATGCAACGTTCCAGCCGGTGTGGTGGTCCGGATCGACGCGCTGGAGTTCGATGCCGCCGATCTCGAATGCCACACGATCGTCCGGGGCAGCGAGCATTTTGTTGACCCAGTACCCGAACTCGATCATGGTTACACGGTCACGCGCAAGGGGCTCGATCTCCCATACGATCTGCTGCCACACACCATCTTCGAGGGTCACGTAGTGGATGCCCTCGCGGTAGTACGCATCCGGTACCTTCTCCACTCCATCGTTGTGCAGGACGATCTGCAGCGGGAGCATTGGAAATCCCGACACTTCCGGACGTATCCACATGGACAGACGGTTGTAGCCGCTCCAGTCCTCGCCGGCGAACGGTCGCCTGAGATTGATGCTGGACAGGCGGTTGCGCGTGGCGGCCGGCGTGTCGCTGAACATTTGCATCTCGACGCGCAGCACGCGCATGTCAATCATGCGGGGCGTTGCGGGGAACGTCAGTGTCCCGGTGCCGGTAAACGTCCACGTCGCGGCGTCCGTCATGTCATCCAGCGGCCGGCCCGCATGTACAGTCTTGCCCAGCCACGTAAATTCCGCTGAGTTCTCGAATGGAATCGGCATGAGACTGCGGGAGACCTGCCCCGCTGCAGGTTCCGCTACAATCAGGCAGATCACGGAAACGTGGAGAATTCGACGTCGCATGTGTTACCATTAGCGGGGAACGAGGCCGGGTCCGCGCTCGTCATGGCGAACGCGAACGGTGCATGCGAAAACATGATCGCGGGCGCGGTACGGTGCAAGCGGGTGTCGGATCGACTGCGCAGCAGGATCCACACGCATCTGTTCGGCGCGATCAGGCGGTCATCGTGGCCGCGGTACGACAGGGCACGTTTCTGGCAATCGGCTGGCCCGCTTCGGCGGAATCGCGGTGCGACAGATGCTCACAGGATACGGACAACGATGGGTTTCAAGTCAAAGAGTTCATGGGGCGCAACGGTCTTCGCCGCGCTGATTGCCGCCGTGGTGGTATCGTCGGCGCATCGCAGATCGGTCGACATCACCGGCGATCCCGTTTCGGGTTCGGCGGCGGTCCGGCCGCAGGCCATGCTGATGTCGCCCACTCTCGATCCAGCCGTCCATCCCGCCGGTGACCCGCTACTGGGGTGGAAGTGGTCCGTGTCCCGGCAATTGATCATGCCTGTTGCGGGCGTGGACCCGACCGATCTGGTGGACACGTTTGCACAGATTCGTGGCCCGGACCGGCGTCACGACGGGATCGATATCCGCGCCGTGCGAGGCACGCCGGTTGTTGCAGTCACGGATGGCGAGATCCTGCGGCTGACCGACCACGACAGTGGCGGCATCACGCTGTATCTGCGTGCGCCGGATGGCCGGACCGTGTTCTATTACGCACATCTGCTTCGGTATGCCGATGGTGTGCGTGCGGGTATCGCTGTGCGGCAGGGGGACGTCATCGGATACGTGGGTGACACGGGCAATGCCGGGCCGGGTAATTACCATCTCCATTTCGAAGTCCTGACGATGCCGGTGCCGCAGCAGTATCACGCGGCGAGGCCACACAACCCGTATCCGCTGCTGCTCCGCGCGCGTGGCTGATCAACCGCATCGTACGGCGCAGGGAGTCGAATGCGGCGACGCAGGGAAGGCCCCCGGTCTGATACACGGGGCGCGCGCTCTGGCGCCTCGATACCCCGTTCGGGCTCTACTGGAGTTCGCAGTGTACGGATCCGACCTGAAGGCACTGGAGCGGTTCTATTGCGACGTGTTCGGGCTGGAGCTGATCATGCGAGGCGGCGACCGGCTCACGGCTCTGCGCTGCGGCCATTCGACGCTCCTGCTCTTCAACCCCGAACTCACGCGCGAGAAGGGTCAGATCCCGGAGCATGGCGCCGATGGCGCCGGTCATTTCGCCTTCATCATCGAGAGCGACGAGCGGGGTGCGTGGCGTGATCACCTCGCGCGTCACCATGTCGCGATCGAGCGTGAGATCGAATGGGATGAAGGCGGCGCGTCGCTCTACGTGCGCGATCCTGCCGGCAACAGCGTCGAGCTGGCCCCGCCGTCGATCTGGGGCGGACTCGGGCGTTCGCTGATCGACTCGATCGACGGACAGCCGACGAATCGCGCAATCAGGAAGACTCAATGAACATCACGAAACCCGTCCGAGTTGCACACACGTACACGCAGCATCTGCGCGCGTCGGCGGATCATGTTGTCCCGCTGTTGTGTCCGGTCAGGGAAGCGGACTGGATCGAGGGTTGGAGTCCATCGCTCGTCATCACGGAATCAGGCGTCGCGGAACGCGATTGCATGTTCCTCACGGGCAGCGGGGCGGAGACCGCGATATGGGTCGTCACAGAATATGATCCGCCCAGCGGCCGGATTGAGTTCATCAAGACGACGCCGGGCGTGACGGTCACGCGGATCGTCATCGCGGTTCGGCGGGACACGGACAGCACGTGTACCGCAGATATCAGCTACCAGCACACTGCACTGAGTCAGGTGGGCGAGGCAGCCGTTAGCGCGCTGACGGCGCAACAGTTCAGAGAGTTCATGCAAACATGGCAGGATCGATTGAACCACTATCTGGGCACGGGCGAGATGCTTCGGAGTCTGGAGGCATAGGGATGCGGGTGGTCGATCGCAGGAGCGGAACATACGCTTCCGCTCCAGCGATCGGGTAGGTTCGTCCCACCACCCGGGCGATTCGGCCCAGGGGCTGCAACCGATCTCGCGCATGACCCGTCCAAGGGGGCAACACCTCAACCGGACGGGATACCATGGTTCTTTTCACTGCCGTGACCGCGCTTGCGGTGGCGATCCAGATACAAGCGCAGCAGCCGGCCCCCGCCCCGGAGCCTGGGCCCGCGACAGCGGGGCTGACGAGAACGGTGGTGGCGGAGCGCGCGGCGGCCGAGCCTGTGATCGACGGCCGGAATACCGATGCCGTGTGGCGCACCGCCGTGCGCGAGTCGGGTTTCAGGCAATGGGATCCACTCGACAATGCGCCCCCTTCCTTCGAGACCGAGTTCCAGGTCGCGTACGACGAATGGAATCTTTACGTCTACGTGCGCGCGCATGATCCGCATCCGGACAGCATCATGCGTGCACTGTCACGCCGCGATGTGCGCGGGCCATCGGATCAGATCGTCGTCTTCGTCGATTCGTACAACGACAGGCGGACCGGCTTCCAGTTCGCCATCAATCCGGATGGCGTGAAGCGGGATTACGCCGTGTACAACGACGGCCACGAGGACGGCTCGTGGAACGGGGTGTGGGAAGTCGCCACGGTAGTCGATTCACTGGGGTGGGCGGCCGAATTTCGCATCCCGTTGTCGCAGCTGCGCTATGCCGATGGAGATAGCCACACATTCGGTTTCGGCGTGTTCCGCGACATCGAGCGATACAAGGAGCGTATCGGCTGGCCGCTGATCAGCCGGAACGTGAACGGCATGGCCTCGCAGATGGGTACGCTCACAGGGCTGGAAGGCATCACCAGCTCGCGCTCGCTCGAACTCACTCCGTACACGGTGGCTCAGAGCGAGACGCGCGCTGCGGATGCCGGCGGTTTCGAGCGCGCGCAGAAGCTCACGCTCGGTGCCGACCTCAAGTTCCGGATCACGCCGAACGTCACGCTCGACGCTACGGTGAATCCGGACTTCGGTCAGGTGGAAGCGGATCCAGCCGTGCTGAACCTGGGGGCGTTCGAAACGTTCCTGGGCGAGCGGAGACCATTCTTCGTGGAAGGCACGGGATTGTACCGCTTCGCACTGAACTGCTACATCGTCGTGGATTGCAGTACGAACGAGGGTCTCTTCTATTCGCGGCGAATCGGCCGGTCTCCGTTCCTGCGTAATGCGTTTGGCAATGCGTCTACGCCGACATCCACACCGATCGCGACGGCGGCGAAGTTGACAGGGCGCACGGGCGGCGGGTTGTCGTTCGGATTCCTGGATGCCGTGACCCAGCATGTCGAGGGCGCGGATGGCGCCACGGTCGAGCCGCGGACGAACTACGCAGTGGTGAGTGCTGAACAGGATCTGCGTGGAGGTGAAGCGGGAGTGCGCCTGATTGCGACCGGAGTGAATCGCGCGCTCGACGACTGGACACGGCCATACGCGCATTCGAGCGCGTACGCCACGGGTCTCAGTGTGCGCAACCGGATGTTCGGCGGCAAATACGAGATCGCGGGCTCGCTGGCGGCATCTCGCATAGAGGGCAGTCCCGAGGCCATCGCAGCGACGCAGGCGAATGCGGTGCACTACTACCAGCAGCCGAGCGATGACCTGGAGCTCGACCCGGCGCGCACCACACTGTCCGGTCACGCGGAGCAGCTCAAGTTCGGCAAGTACGCCGGCGGTATCGTGCGCTTCGAGACTAGTTTCGTCCGTCAGTCGGCGGGTTTCGATGTGAACGATCTGGGCTATCTGCGCCGTGCAGACCAGCAGGACTGGAGCACGTGGGCATCGCTGCGTTTCAACACGCCGCGAGGTCCATACCGGTGGCTGCAGGTCAACGGCAACCATTGGCAGACCTGGAACACGTCCGGTACGCGGCTCCAGACGGCGTTCAACGGGAACGCTCACATGGGGCTGCACAATAACTGGAATCTGCACGCCGGCGGCACGGTCGACGGTCTCGGCGAGACGTACTGTGACCGCTGCACACGCGGCGGTCCCGTGCTGCGCCGTTCGCGCGGCATTTTCCCCTGGTTCGGTGTAAACGGCGACAACCGCCGCACGATCGTGCCATCGATGTGGGTCAATCTCGGCTACAACGACGACGGTCACACGCGGAGCGTCCGGCTGAACCCGAGTGTCAACATGCAGATCTCGACGGGCCTGCAGGCGAACGTCGGTGCCGCATTCTCACACAATCAGAATGCGACGCAGTGGTTCGGTAACTTCAGTGATCAGGGCGTGACGCATTACAGCTTTGCGCATCTCGATCAGCGTACAGTGTCGATGAATCTGCGTGTGAACTACACGGCACGACCCGACCTGTCGTTCCAGCTTTACGCCGAGCCGTTCGTCAGCACCGGTACCTACTCCGATATCCGCGAGCTGAGTGCAACGCCGGACGCCAGCGAGTACGCCGACCGTTTTACGTCCTACACCCCGCCCGCCGGAGCGAGCACGGGGTTCAACTTCCGCCAGCTCCGTACGAATGCCGTTGCCCGCTGGGAGTATATGCCCGGATCGACGCTGTTCGTCGTGTGGGCGCACGGGAGACAAGATTCCGGACAGATACCATCGGACCGGACGTGGACAGCCGAGTACCGCGATCTGCTGGAACTGCACCCGGACAATACGTTCCTGGTGAAGGTCGCGTACTGGTTCAATCGTTAGGCATTGGGTTGCACGCACCGGGGATTGCATCAGGCGTGCTGAGGGTGCAGTATAGCGCCTGTAGCGAAATCCCCGGTGTGGAAGAATGGCATGCAGACATCAGAAGCGATCCGTCAGCGGCGTTCGATCAAGACGTTCACTGAACGGGAAGTGGAGCGCGACGAGATCGAGCGGATGCTGGAGGCTGCGGTGCTGGCACCGAACCATCGCATGACACAGCCGTGGCGGTTCTATGTGCTGGGACCGGAGGCGCGGAGTGCGTACGGCAGGGCGCTGGGAGATCGAAAGGCGCGGAAGATGGCCGATGCGGACGCAGCGGCGCTGGTGCGCGACAAGATTGCGCACCAGCATACGGATCTGCCGGGCATGGTCGTCGTCGCGATGGTGCAGGACGAGAACCCGGAGATCCGCGAGGAGGACTACGCTTCGGTCATGATGGCGGTACAGAATCTATCGTTGCAAGCAGCGGAGCTGGGGCTGGGCACGCACATCAAGAGTG
This sequence comes from Gemmatimonadota bacterium, assembly GCA_018224305.1. Classification (GTDB taxonomy): domain Bacteria; phylum Gemmatimonadota; class Gemmatimonadetes; order Longimicrobiales; family RSA9; genus SH-MAG3. The sequence goes on along the minus strand of JAGTUV010000379.1, from coordinate 26,721 downwards.
GTGCGGTGATGGAGGACCCTGCCGCGCGTGCGGCGGCGGGCGTCCGGGATGGCGAGCGGATCGTCGCAGTGGTGAACGTCGGCGAGCCGGCGGACGTGCCATCGCCAAAGGATCGCGCGTCTGCGGAAACGCTTACGACGTGGCTGCCCTGAGGAGCGATCAGATCCCGCGGCGCATCGCAACAGCGCATGCCAGACCGGCCAGCAGCAGGAGCGTACCGAAGGTCAACATGACGTTGAGCAGATTCACGGCCGGCCCGATGTCAGGCTCGAGATAGTACGACTGCCCCCACTGCCGAACCCACTCTCCGACGCCCACGCCAAAGGCCGCAGCGAATGCGGTCGGAACATCGTGTCCGCTCGTCCAGAACTGCTCGAAGCGCTGCGTACCGAACGTGGCTTCCAGGTCGCTCAGCAGCATGGGCCAGGGTCCCATGCGCACTGACGATCCCAGATTGAAAGTCGCTACCAATGTGGGAGGCAGACGACCTGGCGCCGGGTTCAGCACCATGTCTGTACAATGCCTCTCTCGACCGCCAATGCAGCCACGCATCCGAATGTCATCGCGCGTCCACAGGGACAGCTCCATCCGCGCGCGATCGCGCGCCTGAATAGGCTCCGTTGTCCCGCGCGCGGCGGCGAAGTGATATGCACCTGACCGCAGCCACTCGGCGATGCGGGGCCCGGGAGCGCCATAGCGTGCCATGACCGCACATGGGCCTACGACGGGCCCTGAGTTGCGCCCTTGCCGCAGGTTGAACTCGGCGCGGAAGCCGTCAGCCAGCATTGCATTGTCCGTGCGGGTGCCCGTAGCGACTATCGCGCAGTACGCACCGGCTGAGTCCTCGCCTGCAAACAGCTTCCTCTCCTCATGGACTCCGTAGAGGGGGACACCTGGCCTGCGCCCGTACGCGTTGTCGGCCAGGAAGATGCCGATTCGTGCCTGCGGCGCAGTTACGTGCGCCATCTCGCGAGCGGCAACCGCGGCTATGGTGTCGCGGGCGTCCGCATGGAGCGCAGGCGAGAGCGACACGGTCATGCCCGGCACAGTCGGTAGCAGCGGCAGCAGGGAATCGGCAAGCGCATACTCCCGATATGCACTTTCGGCTGCGTGCAGCGCGCGTGCATTGGCTTCCATTGCGCGCCGGGTTTCATCACCGGCGGGCGTAACGGCATCGACGGGGTTCGAGATTGTCAGCGCCCATGCCGTCACGAGCGCGCACCCGGTGATTACCGTCGCAGCCCACTTCAACCCAGGCGCCATCTCGTGCTCCGCATAGCGAGGAGGGCGAGGCCGGCCAGCCAGATCAGAGTCCAGAACCCTGCCCGGGCGACACTCGCGTTGACGTTCGGACGCGCGTCCTGAATCGTCGCGCGCCAGCTCAGCACTACGTCGTTGATCGGACGTCCGGCGGCATTGGCCAGGCGGGCGGAGGCATCGGACGCGTCCTCGATCAGGCGTGCATACGATCCATCACCGCCCAGGTCGAGTGCGTGCTGCAGGAGCGATGAACGTGTGTGTGCGCTCACACCCGACGCGTGTGTGCCCATGAGCGCAGCTGCACACGACTGTGGTTCCCGGGCGAAGCACCGCTGCGCCTGTGGCAGGTTCGACGTCGCAAGATGACGGTACGCCCACCGATGCGCGTCGCGGGTCCCGAGGCTGCCGCCGTCGAGCCAGTTGCGCATGTCCTCAGGCAAGGCATCCGTCAGCGCGCTCGTTATTACACGTTCCGCAGCACGCCTGTAGTCCGCGCGACCGTTCGCACCCCATACGGAGAAGTCATATACCTTCGTGCCGGCAAGTCCCCGGATCACGTGAGTGCCGACATTCAGACCGATGACGACACCATCCAGCCGCGAGACTGCCGGGCCGACCATCGCCGTACGTGCCGCCCACTCATCGCGTATCGCCGCGACGACATCGTCGGAGGCGGGCGTGTGACTGACGAGCAGGAACGGCCCGATGAGCATGGTGTCGGTACGCAGACGCGCATTGTATTCCGCGCGTAGCGAGTCGCGCACATGAATCTCCCTGATGTACGTCTTGTGTTCCGCGGCGAGCGAGTCAATGCGCGCGCCGAGGGCTTCGCGTGCGGCAGGTGCTTCGCGCGCGGCCTGCATCTGAGCTGACAGATCCGGAATCGCTCCCAGGCTCAGCAGGACGGCGATAGCGATGATGGCGCTGCACCGATGGGTCTGGCAGGGCTGCGGCCTCGTGCAGTGCGACCACTCCCGACCGATGTGCGGCTCATGAGGATGCTGCATGGGATCAGACATCGATCAGGAGCCAGCTGCCACCGAACACCTCGAATGGGCCCGGCCACCCGAGCATGGTATACCACGCAGTCTGCAGCGGTGTGATCAGGTCGACCCCCAGGTGATCGTGAAGCAGCGGGAGGCCGACGCCCATCACCATCAGGAGCAGCACGGATCCGATGAAGATGACCAGCGTGGTCCGGATGGTCCCCGCCGCCAGCGCGAACATCGTCGCATAAATGAGCAGGGCTGCGAGCAGAAAACGGGCGGTGAATGCCAATGGGTACGCGCGCAGTCCGTCGGGTATCATCACGCCCGCAGTCGCCAGCCACGCACCGATCCATATCGCAAGCGTCGGCACGAGGAGAATCAACGCACCCGCCCATAGTTTCATGAGTGCATAGCGCGATCGCGGGACCGGCAGCGCCAGTGCGTATACGTGATTGGTGCGATGGTCCCAGTTCCATGCAGCGAGCGCAATCGCAGCGCCTGTGATGGCGGCGAGGAATGGGAAGATCGCGGACAGACCCTCGAGCGCCCCGATCAGGAGCGGTGGTCCGATCTCGGAGGTCATCCCCGGATTGAGTCGGTCGAGCGATCCACCTGCGTATCTCGTCGCCAGACGAACGACCGCCTGGGGGAGTCCTATACAGAGCAGCACGATTGGCACGAGCAGCCAGCGCGAAGCCAGCCACTGTGTCCGCAGCACTTCCGTCATTGCACGCGTCATGACTTTGCCTCACGGCCCGAGCGCAGCAACTCCACAAAGACCTCCTCGAGATCCAGATCCACGACATCGCGTACGGTCGCGCCAACTGTATCGAAGTACGACTTCATCGGATCCGTCCAGCCCCGCACGACCCATGATTCTCCGGACGTGAGGGGGTCGTTCACGCGGGAGAGTATTTCGAAGGGCGCCTGGTGCCCGTTCAACAGCTCGACGGGCGCTGCGTGGCCGTGCATTGCCGGCGCGGTAAGGCGTATGCGCTTCACGCCTCCCTTCAGCACATCGATCGGCATCTCCGCGATCATCCGGCCGTGATCCAGGACGCCCACCCAGTCACACATCCGCTCGAGTTCATGCACGAGGTGGCTCGAGATGAAAACGGTGGCGCCGGTGTCCCCCACATAGTCGAGAAGCGCTGTCAGTACATCCCGCCGCACCATGGGATCGAGACCGTCGGTGGGTTCGTCCAGTATCAGCAGTTCCGGCCTCTGCGCGAGAGCGAGGAGCATCATCAGCTTGCCCGCTTCGCCCTTCGACAGCCGTCCCACACGACGATCTCCCGGCAGTTCGAAGGTCCGCTGCATTCGCGCCGCCCACACCGCATCCCATCGTGTGTGGAACGCCGCGTGAAAGCGCAGCGCTTCGTCCACTCTGAGCGACGGATAAACGTGCGGTCGCTCCGGCACGTAGCCTGTGACCGCGAGGGCAGCCGGCAGGTCATCGGGTATCGCGTGATCGAGCAGGCGTACCTCCCCGGTGGCGCGGCGCATCATGCCGAGGAGCAGCCGAACCGTGGTCGTCTTCCCCGCGCCATTCGGTCCGAGAAAGCCGTAGATCGATCCGCTCGGTACAGTCAACGACACATCGCTCAGCGAGAACGATCGGCCGGCGCGGTATGTCAGGCCGCGCACCTCAATGGCATTACTCATGGCTCGGCACCCCCATCTCATCCGTCAGCGCCCGCGCGACATCCGCCGCGCCGATTCCCAGCCGTGCCGCATCCGCGAGCAGCGACCGCACCAGATCCCGCGCCTGCCGCATGCGTTCCTGCTCGCGCACCGCCGGCGCCATCGCCTGGACGAACGTGCCTGCGCCGTGCCGCATTTCGACGAAGCCTTCGCGCTCCAGATCGCGGTACGCTTGCACAACCGTCGATGGATTGACGCGCAGCGTCGACGAGAGCTGGCGCACGGAGGGAAGCGCATCGCCCGCACGGTACTCTTCCGCAGCGACGGCCACGCGGATGCGTGCCGCGATCTGCTCGTACAGGGGTACGGGACTCCGAGGATCGATGTCGTCGTGCATGGCCTTCTCCGGGCGCGCGGTCCGGGATTGTTCGGACCGGCGGTCGCGACTGTATGGTTGTTACGATACAGTAGTACGGTTGGGTGGGGTGAGTCAAGGGCATTGGCAGGGCGGGGTGTGGTGCAGAGCGGACGCGGCACCCATCTTTACGAATGGCCCGATCCGTCATGCAGGCCGCACCACGACGAGGCGTTCAGGCGGCCCCGGCGAGCCGGACAACCGCCAGAGCCGCGGTCAGACACGACCCGGCGCCGGGCGCAGTAATGCGTCAATGGGACGTTCTGTAAGACTGGTTCCGCGTCCGCAAAACGCGACAAGAGGAGCGAAGTGCTCAGACTCCACGAATACACATACCATCGGCCGGGCAGTGTTGCAGAGGCGGCGCGGCTGCTGGCGTCGCATCCGGGCCGGGCGCGGGTGATCGCGGGTGGGACGGACCTGATGCCGAACATGAAGCACGGCCTGTTCACGCCGGAGCACGTGATCGCGCTGAAGCAGATCGGCGAGCTGCACGGGATCGAAGAGCGGGACGGCGAACTGGTCATTGGTGCGGCCGAGTCGCTGGCCTCGGTGTCGCGGCATCCGGTGGTGCGAGCGCAGTTTGCTTCACTGTCGCAGGCGGCGGGATCGGTGGCGGGTCCGCAGCTGCGGAATATGGGGACGATCGGCGGCAATCTTTGTCTGGACACGCGGTGCACGTACTACAACCAGACGCATTTCTGGCGCAATGCACTGGGGTACTGCCTGAAGAAGGACGGCGACGTCTGTCACGTGACGAAGGTCGGCAGGAAGTGTGTGGCTGCTCACTCGGCGGATACTGCGGGCGTGCTGATGACGCTCGGCGCGGTCGCGGACCTGGAGTCCGTCAACGGTGCCCGGAGCGTACCCGTGGTGGACTTTTTCATCGCGGATGGGATCGAGAACACGGTCCGTGAGTGGAACGAGATTGTGACGCGGGTGCGGATCCCGCTGCCATCGCCGCGCACGCGCACGGCGTTCCAGAAGGTGCGGCAGCGCGGCGCGATCGACTTTCCGCTGTTGAACATTGCGGTGGTGGCCCAACTCGGTGCGGCGCTGGCGATCGAGGATCTGCGGATCGTGGTATCGGCGCTGGGTGCGCGGCCGCGCGTGATCTCGGGGCTCGACAAGGTGGCGGTGGGGCGGCCACTGGACGAGGAAACGACAGAAGCGGTGGCGCAGCGAGCCTTTCAGCAGTGCCATCCGCTGACGAACATCATCGTGGATCCCGACTGGCGCCGGGCCATGGTGCCGGTCCATGTCCGGCGAGCACTCACTGAACTGGCCGCAGGCAGCGTCACGGCGGCGGAATAGAAGAATAGACATGTGGGCAACTCGGGAAACGGACCGGCAAGCGCACGCTCAGGCGGCGCACGACTCCAATCGGAGGAATCGGTCCGGCTATCCGTGCGGCGACTCATGCGGCCAGGTGGAGTGGCGGGCGTCGGTGCCCGCATGACGCGGGCGGACCTGCCTGCCGATCTCGTGGCGCGTCTCGATGCGCTGCACGACGAGGGTCAGGCGATCTTCGAGCGGTTCGAGCGCGACGTGCGCAGCGCCGAGTTCCATCCGTTCAAGCCGGCCGATTACGGCGCGATGGTGGACATGCTGCTGCCCTTCGTGGGGGAGTGCCGGACGTTCCTGGAGTGGGGGTCCGCGACGGGTGTGATCGCCATCACGGCCGATCTGCTCGGCTTCGAGGCCTACGGCATCGAAATCGATGCGTCGCTGGTCGACATGGCCGAGGACCTCGCGCGGCGCCACGGCTCCGGAGCACGGTTTGCGGCGGGGAGCCTGCTGCCGGACGGGTACGAATGGCGCTCGCCCTCGGGCGATCCGCGGCTCGGCACCATCGAGACGGGCGAATCGGGCTACGCTAAACTCGGCATGTCGCTCGACGAGTTCGATCTGGTGTACGGCTATCCGTGGACCGGGGAGGCGGGTATGATGCTGGACATCATGGAGCGCTGCGGCGGGGATGGCGCGCGCCTTCTGATCAACCGGGGGCGCGAGGGAATCCAGCTTCACAGGATCAGCCACGGAATCGCCCGACCGCGGTCGGGGACCCCATGACATACGCCCGTGTATACCGGTTGATACGGCCTCACGCACTGCAGCAGGACTTCACATGACAACGGTTCTTCTCGTCGACGATCAACTCGAGTTGCGTGCCATCCACGGCACCTACCTTCGCGAGCACGGTTTCCACGTGGTGACGGCAGGTGATGGCGAGAGTGCACTCGTCGCCGCCCGGACCGAGGCGCCGGACATCATCCTGCTCGATCATTCGCTTCCACTGCGCATGGGCCTCGATGTGGCCCGCGAGCTTCACGATGATCCACGTACCGCGGACATCCCGATCGTAATGGTGACCGCACATGCGTATGGTGCCGTAGGCCAGAAGGCCCGCGCGGCGGGCTGTGTGGCTTTCCTGGCGAAGCCGTGCGCGCCCAGCCGCGTGCTTCAGGAAGTGCGTCGCTTCACGGCGACCGCATCGGCGTGAACAACGAGAGACAGCGCTCGTCGTAGGGCGACTGCTTCCCGTTCGAGTCACCACCATGCGCCGTGCACGGGTGTGCGGCGTGTGGACACCACGATCTGCCCGCGCTCGGGACGCGTAGACCCTTGAGTCGCAACTCCGCGCTGACTGCACGTGCGCGCCGGTATCTTACCGACGCGCTGCATGCGTTCGACCATGCCCCCGTCGAGGTCACCCTCTCCGTCGCCCTCGCCGCTGCATTCTCCTATGCAGTTTCCAGCGATGCGGAGCCGTTCCGCGAATGGCTCGAACTGGCCATCGTCATCCTGCTCGCGGGCGCAGTCGCCTTCAGTGCGACGCTGCTGCATGCGCTGGGAGCCTGGAGCATGCGCACACGGTGGGTGATCACTGCCGTGGGTGCGGCGATCGCCGCACTTTATGGTGCTTTCATCCTCGACTTCCAACTCGCTTCTGAGGGTTGGCGGGCGGGCGCCCTCGTCATCGCGGCAGTGCTGCTGATACTGACAGCCCCGGCATTCGGCAGGCGCGCGGACGCAACGGAACGGTTTCGCCTCGTGGCGGGGCGACTGCTGCTGAGAACGTTTGCCGTGCTGCTCTACGCCGCGGCGCTGTACGGCGGACTTGCGCTCGCGCTGGGCGCGGTGAACACGCTGTTCGAGCTGCGGCTCGATGCGAAGATCTACGCACACACGTTCGGCTGGGTGTTCTTCGTCCTGGTGACGTGGGTGATCGTGGGAGGTGTGCCGGATTACGTACGGCCGGGGCGCGATGCCGGACCCGTGGCGACCGCAGTGCATCGCATTTCCGCGTTCCTCGTCACGCCCCTGCTTGCGATCTACTATCTCATCCTTTACGCATATGCCATACGCATTGCACTGACGGGTGAACTGCCGAAGAACCTGGTATCGCCGCTCGTCATTGCGGCCGGGCTCATTGCAGGCGTCGCGCTCATGCTGTTCGATCGTCAGCGCCCGAACGACATCCCGAGCGCTACGGACAGGGCCCTGCCGGCTGCGGGCGGCACCGGAGACGTCGAGGAGCCCGCCGGCGCCGAGCGGGACGCGGTTCACGCCCCGGGCCTGTTCGGTACTCTGCGCATCGTGGTGCCGCTGTTCGTGCCGCTGTGTGTACTCGGCATATGGACGATCAGCATTCGTCTCGGACAGTATGGCTGGACGGAGTTCCGCGGCATGCGCATGGTTCTTCTGTTCGCGCTTGGCGCGCTTGCGGTTGCTGCGAGCGTCAATGTCGTGCGTCGTCGAAACCTGCCGCTGTACGTACTGCCCCTCGCGCTGGCCCTGGTGGCGATTCTGTCGGTGGTGGGACCATGGAGCGTGATCGCCGGATCGCGGCGCAGTCAACAGGCGCGTCTCGCAGAAGCGATGGGCGACGCCGGCATCGAGTGGAATGCGACGACCGTGCGCGATACCCTCATTGCGAACGAGCCGCACCGCGAGATCACGGAAGCGGCGGGCTACCTGCTGTCACACTTTGGAGCGGACGCATTACCGCCGTTGTTCGCACACCATGCTGACAGCGGGGAACGTCACGTAGATGTCGTGTACGCTGCTGGGCTGCGCCCGATACGACCCGAGCTGGCGACATCGCGCGGCGGGTACGGTCAATTGGAGAGCGGAGCCGTGATCGATGAGGGTCCGGGTGGCACGCTGTACTACGTGCGGCTGGATCTGCCCATCAGGCCTGCCGGTGCAGGTGGCCACAGCCATCAACGAGGCGCCGGGTCAAGCGTCGACAGTTTGCGAGCGGGAGCAGTCGCGAACAGCCTGACCGGATCCATCACCCTGCGGATCCCTCTTGCCGGCATGGTCCTCTTCGCGGATCTCGGGCCGGTCGGACGTTCGCTGCTGAATGCGCCGCCCGGTGGGCCCGCGATGTCGCCGGACGTCGCCAGGACTGTGCTGCATGATGAGAGCGGCCGTGAGCGCGGCGAGTTGTTCGTGCTCGAGATCGGACTGGGCGGCGATGGTACAGTGGAGGTCCATCGGCTGGTCGGCATTGTACGGCTGGTCGACGGGCTGCCGGCCCGATAGAATCCGATATCTGTCGGATACCACATCTGGAGACATTCACATGATGATGCGGATGATCGCTGACGCTCGCGTGGGATCGGCTGTCGCAGCGATTCGTACGGCACTGCCGCTGCTCCTGACCCTCGCTGTTGTCCCCGCTCAGGCTGCGGGGCAGGACCGGCTGCCGACGATGCCGGGCTACGAACAGTATCAGCGGATAACAGGACAGCGGCAGGGCGCCGTCAGGCTCGGCTCGCTGAACGTCTCATGGCTCGATGACGGCAGTGCGTTCGACTACCAGCATGACGGCAAGCCATACCGCTATGGCGTCGCTGCGCGGCAGGCAGTGGAGATCCCCCCTCCGGCGCCGGGCCAGGACGGCTTCGGCCGCGGCAGCCGTCCGGAGCGCGGCCGCCAGTTCGATTCGGCGGAGTCGCCCGGTGGCTCGCTGAAGGCCTTCTACCGTGATCGCAACCTGTGGTTGAGCGCGGCGGATGGCTCGGAGGAGAAGGCTATCACCACCGGTGGCAGTGTGGCCCAGCGCGTCAAGTATGGCACCGCGAGCTGGGTGTACGGCGAGGAGCTGGGTCAGAGCACCGCGATATGGTGGTCGCCGGATGGCAGCAGGATCGCATACTACCGCTTCGACGAGAGCGGCGTCCCCGACTACTTCCTGCAACTGGATCAGACGAAGCTTCAGAGCACTGTCGACAGCGAGGCATACCCGAAGGCGGGTGTGCCGAATCCGATCGTCGATATCTTCGCGTACGACGTGGCGACGGGTGAGTCCACGAGAATCGACATACGCGATGGCCAGTCGTTCACAAACAATGTGGTAGGGCACTACGCATATCGCGTTGGTTGGACGCCGGACGGGAGCGAGATCACGCTCAACCGGACGAACCGCCGGCAGAACATCATGGAGTTCACAGCGTGCAGTCCGTCAACCGGCGCGTGTCGAGTCATCGTGCGCGAGGAGTGGCCGACCGGGTGGGTTATGAACTCGCCGCCGATGCAGTACCTGGAGGATGGCCGGCGCTTCCTGTGGATCTCGGAGCGCAACGGCTTCCGCAACATCTACCTCTACGATCTCACCGGCAGGCTGCTGTCCACCGTGACGAATCACGCGTTCGAGGTTGGATCCATCGTACACGTGGATGAGAAGGCACAAGTTGTATGGTACACCGCGCGCGATGGTGACAACCACATGAAGCTGCAGCTCCATGTGGTTCGTCTCGACGGCACGGGTGACCGCCGCCTGACTGATCCGGCATTCCACCACACCGTCACGGTTGCGCCGGACGGCCGGCATTTCGTCGATGTCGCGCAGACGCATGACTCACCGCCCGTCACCACGTTGCGTGATGCGGCCGGGCGCACTGTCGCGGAACTGGCGACGAGCGACATGTCGAAGTTCGATGAGCTGAATCTGAGGCGCGTGGAGATGTTCGCGTTCACCGCCGCCGACGGCGCAACGCAGCTGAACGGCATGCTGCACAAACCGTCCGGCTTCGATCCGTCCCGGCGGTACCCGGTTCTCGTCAGTGTCTATAACGGACCGGGGTCCACTGGAGCACGCGAAACGTTCACAATGCCTGATCCGCGTACCGAGTACGGGTTCCTGGTCGTCACACTCGACGGTCGCAATTCATCCGGGCGTGGCAAGCGTGCGCTCGACGCCATCTACGGGAAGCTCGGCGTTGTCGAGATCGACGACATTGCGGCTGGCGTGCGCGGTCTGTACGAAAGGCCGTACGTGGACCGCAACCGTGTCGGTATCTTCGGCACGTCGTACGGCGGCTACGCGTCGGCCATGGCTCTGCTTCGGCATCCCGACGTCTTCCACGCAGCAGCCGCGTCCTCATCCGTCACAGACTGGCGCCACTACGACACGATCTATACTGAGCGCTATATGTGGATTCCGCAGGAGAACACGAGCGGGTATGACGCGGGATCGGCCATGAAGTACGTCGACAATCTCCGCGGCCGGCTGATGCTGTACTACGGCACGGCCGACAACAACGTGCACCCGTCGAACACGCTTCAGCTCGTTGCAGAACTGCAGCGAGTCGGCAGGAGCTTCGACCTCATGGTGGGGCCGGACCGCGGCCATACCGCGATCAATCCGGCGCTCATGATGGAGTTCTTCATCGACAATCTCGTGCTGAACGCGCCGTCGGTCACGAACTGAGCATCATGCCGAGCCGATGCCGCGTCCCCACTCGGGCACTTCCACTCGCACCTGGAGTTCCGATGTGCCATGCGCTGCGTACGGTGCGAACTACAGACTGCCCTCCGCGGCGAAGCGTGCCGTCTCAGCAGCAGTTGTCGTCGCGACTTTCTTCGATCGCGAGTTTTCCTCGAGCGTGATCAGCGCCACTCCGGCTATGATGATTGCGGCTGCAACTGCCATGCGGAGCGTGAATGTCTCGCCAGCCAGCGCCCAGCCGAGCAGCACTGCGACGACGGGATTCACATAGGCGTAGGTGGACACGCGCGCAGGCGAGGACACGCGAAGGAGCCACAGATATGCCGAGTAACCGATGATTGCACCGAACACGATCAGGTACGCGAGCGCGAGCGTCGACTTCAGTGATACAGAAGCAATATCGACACGTGTCCATTCGCCCGTCACAGTCCCCGCAAGCACCAGCAGGCTGCCGCCCATCAGCATCTGCATTCCCGTCGACATCAGTGCGCCGTCGGGCCGCGGCGCCCGTTTGGAGTAAATCGATCCCGTTGCCCATGCGAGCGACCCGAGGAGGACAACGAGCGCTCCCGCGAGGTGAATGGATCCGCCATCGAGCAGCGCGGATGGTCCGAGCAGCAGAACGATCCCGCCAAAGCCGAGGACGATACCGATAACCGTTCGTGCACCCGGCCGCGCGGAACCCTGCCAAAGCCAGTCCAGCAGTACCATCCAGCAGGGCGTGCCCGCGACGAGCAGGGCAACCACACCGGACGGCACGGTCTGTTCGGCCCAGGTTACGGCTCCATTCCCGCCCAGCAGCAGCAATCCGCCGATGATGAACGCGGCTTTCCATTGTGCACGGGTCGGCCTGCGCGGCGTTCGTAGCGCAGCCCAGGTGAACAGGAGCGCGCCGGCAACCAGGAACCGTACGCCCGCCATGAGGAACGGCGGCAGGGTTTCGATGGCGAAGAGGATAGCGAGGTACGTCGATCCCCAGATGACGTATACGGCGGCGAAGGCGGCTATGATTTTGCCGCGTGGAGCGTCGGACATATCCAACCGGTGCAGGTTAGCGCGTCAGCGGCCGTGCGTCCCGCGCCCGATCGCGCTCCAGTCTACCCCCGTCGACGGAATTCGTGCGACAGCGGCGCCAGCCGGCTTGTGCGGGCCCCGGGACATCATAGAATTGGGGCGGGCTTCCAAGGCGAGGGGAACGATGGCATTCAGGATCCGGCACGAAGTTCTGGAACTCACGACAAAGCATGCGTTCAACATAGCGCGTGCTTCGGCGCCGCCCGTCCGCCGCACCGTCTGGGTGCGCATCGAGGATGGAGCGGGAGCAGAGGGCTGGGGTGAGGCGGCGGCGAACGCGTATTACGGTGAGTCGGCAGACACGGTCCTTGCGTTGCTGCCGCTGTACGAGAAGGCGCTCAACGACGCGATCGGAGCGGACGCGGATGTGCTGGCGCTCGAGCGCGCGGAGTCGGCTGTTGAACTGGCTGCGGGCAGGAACCCATCGGCGCGCGCCGCAATGTCGGCAGCGCTTCACGACCTTGCCGGAAAGCGGCTGGGGGTTCCGGTCTGGAGGCTGTGGGGACTCGACAGTGCGGTGCCGGTGTCATCGTTCACGATCGGAATTGCGGAGCCCGAAGTCATGGTCCGGCGACTGGAGGAAGCGGCGTCGTATCCGATCATCAAGGTAAAAGTGGGGACTCCGGAGGACCGTCGCGTGCTGGAACTGATCAGGAAGCATGCACCTGACCGCACAGTCCGTATCGATGCGAACACGAACTGGTCGGTGAAACAGGCGGTGGCGCTGCTGCCGTTGCTCGAAGAGCTGGGCATCGAACTGATCGAGCAGCCATTCAAGGCGGACGATATCGAGGCGTTCCGTCTGCTGCGCGAGCGGTCGGCGATACCGGTGATCGCCGATGAATCGTGCCGTACGGCCGCGGATATCCCGCGACTCGCCGGTGCCGTCGATGGCATCAACATCAAGCTGGAGAAATGCGGCTCACTGCGTGAGGCGGTCAGAATGGTCCACATCGCACGCGCGCACCACCTGAAGGTGATGGTGGGTTGCATGCTGTGCAGTACGCTGGGCATCGCCGCAGCAATGCAGATCGCGCCACTGGTGGACTGGACGGATCTGGATGGTGCTGTGCTGCTGGAATCCGATCCGTTCACGGGGCCGTCGCTCGGGACGGATGGGCGGTTGTCGCTCAACAGTGAGCCGGGGCTCGGCGTCGCCCGGCGCTAGAGTTCGCGGATCAACCTGCCGGTCAGATCAACCTGCCGATATACTCGACGTCGTTCATGTCGATCGGCGCACCGATCTCGACGTTGGCGACGGCCGTGTCCGGGTCCTTGAGGCCGCTGCCCGTCAGTATGCAGACGCACTGTTGCGCGGCATCGATCGCGCCCGCGCGTACGGCGGCGCGCAGGCCCGCGACGCTCGCGGCAGACGCCGGCTCACAGAAGATACCTTCATGCGCAGCAATCGCGCGATACGCTTCCAGGATCGCTTCGTCGCTCACGGCGCGGAACGCGCCGCCTGAATCCTGCGCCGCGCGGATCGCCGGCTCCCAGGTGGCCGGTCGTCCGATACGGATGGCGGTTGCGACGGTGTCCGGGTGCTCGACGGGTGCGCCGTGCACGAATGGCGCTGCGCCTTCCGCCTGCACGCCGAGAATTCGCGGAAGCCGGGTTGCGCGGCCGTGCTCGAGTGCACGACGGAATCCGAGCCAGTAGGCAGTGATATTGCCGCCATTGCCGACGGGCAGCGCGAGAACCGGCGGAGCGTCGCCGAGTGCATCGCAGATCTCGTACGCGGCAGTCGTCTGGCCTTCGATGCGTGCGGGATTGACGGAGTTCACGAGTGCGAGGTCGAACTTGCGGGATGCGTTCAGCGCGAGGGCGAGCGCGTGGTCGAAGCTGCCGTCGACGGTGACTACGTCCGCACCATAAATCACTGCCTGCGCGAGCTTCCCCGCGGCGACACGACCGGCGGGAAGCAGCACGATCGAGCGAATGCCCGCATGGGCGGCGTAGGCAGCCGCACTCGCTGCGGTATTGCCGGTGGAAGCGCAGAGCACTGCGCGGGCACCATCCTCGACCGCGCGGGCGACGGCCAGCACCATCCCGCGATCCTTGAACGAGCCTGTCGGGTTGAGACCCTCGTACTTGAGGTACAGCTCGGGCACGCCGACCCACGCGGCCAGGCGGGGCGCGTGCACGAGCGGTGTACCGCCCTCGTGCAGCGACAGCATGGGGGTGCGGTCGGTCAGCGGCAGGTGATCGCGGAAGTGGTACAGTATGCCGGACTCACGCTGCATTCTAGTGGTCACTGCGTGCACCTCTGTCATGATGCATGTCGCATGACGTCCCGCAGCGTTCCGAAATCGCGCGGCTGCGCACCGTGCATGTCGGGGCGCAGGCTGAACGTCAGTGCGCCAACGCCCGCGCCGCCGAATGCCTCGAGCATCGCGTTCGAAATGGGTGCCTCCACGTCATGTGGACATGCCGCAATGATGCCGGAACCGCTGCCGGAGATGGTTGCACCCCAGGCGCCCGCAGCGGTCGCGGCGTCGAGAGCAGCCTTCGCGTGCGGAATGAGAGGGAGACGATAGGGCACGTGCAGCTCGTCGGAGAATCCTATCGCGATCGCTTCCGCATCCGCGGTCGCGAGTCCGTGCAGCAGTGCAGCGAGGCGCCCCAGGTTGCGTGCGGCGGCGCTGTGCGGTACGTGCTGCGGCAGGGCGGTGCGCGCGCGGGTGGTGGATACGCAGTCCGCCGGTGCAGCGAACACGAAGCCGACCTCATCGGACAGCGGCATCCGCATGGCGTGCGGTACGCCATGGCCCGAGCCCGCCACTGCCATGAGCCCGCCGAACAGCGAGGGTGCCGAATTATCGGGGTGGCCCTCGATGCGTGTTGCCGAGGCGAGCGCCGCCTCGCGATCGAGCGTGTCGCCGCATGCCGCCGCAGCCAAAGCGATACCTGCGACAGTGGCCGCTGCGGACGAGCCGAGGCCGCGACCTACCGGAATCGTCGATGTCACCATCAGCGTCCCGCCCGGTCGCTCGAATCCGCGGAGGGAGAGCTCGGAGAGAAATGCGTGTACGATGTGATCACGATCCTGTTCGACATCGAGGTCGCGCAAAGTGCCTGAGCGGACGACCGTCAGTCCGGAGGGGCCGGGCTCATAGCCGGCGTCCAGGTAGCGGTCGAACGCCAGCCCGATACAGTCGAAGCCGGCGCCGAGGTTGGAAGTGCTGCAGGGTACACGAACGCCGCAGGACATGAGAGTTGCAGGCGATTCTGCGGGCGGCATGGTCAGGATTGCGCTAAAGCGACGCGAGCACCTGATCCACGTGCTCCGCCGGCTTGACCTTCGGGAGTATTTTCGCGATGCGGCCCTGCTCGTCGAGGACGAACGTGGTGCGCTCGTTGCCCCAGTACTTCCTCCCGTACATCGATTTTTCCTTCCACACGCCGTACGCCTCAGCCACCTGATGGTCGACATCGGCGAGGAGCGTGAAGTTCAGGTCATACTTGTCGGCGAATTTGCGATGAGATGCTGCATCGTCCGGGCTGACACCGAGGATCACGGCACCCTGCGCATCGAATGTGTCGACGCTGTCACGAAGCTCGCACGCCTGCGTCGTGCAGCCAGACGTGTCGTCCTTCGGGTAAAAGTACATCACTACCTTGCGGCCGCGGAAATCGGACAGGCTCACGCTGTTCCCGTTCTGATCATCGAGCGTGAATTCCGGCGCGGCGTCGTTCTCCTTCAGCATGGTGATTTAGCTTCCCGTCTCCTCTGCAGTGCGCGGCACGTGGACCGGTTCGGCCGCGACTGCGGCCGCCGACTCCTCACGCCACAGCGAGATGCCGAGGAGCACCGCGCCCGTCGTGATTGCCATGTCTGCGATGTTGAAGATTGGCCAGTGCATAATACCGAGGTTGATCGGTCCGATGAAGTCCACAACGCCAACGTCCCAGCGCACCCGATCGATCAGGTTGCCGATCGCGCCCGCGGCCACGAGTTCGATCGACATGAGGCGAAGCCAGTCGTTGCGCTCGGCGCGAATGAACAGGCTGCCCAGCATGTAAAGAACCACCAGAGTCGCGAAGATGATGATCCACCGGCCGGCGGAGGGCAGCGGCAGGCCGAATGCGACGCCGGTGTTGAATGCCAGCGTCATCGGCACGCCCACGGCGGACTCAACGATGAATCCCGGTCTCAGGGACTCGAGCGCCCACCGCTTCGTCGATATGTCGGCGAATACGATGGACCCGATGACAAGGGCGGCCAGCATCAGTTTCTGCTTCATTCAACTCCCTCTCGACGATATCTGCGCAGGTGCGGCGCCCGGCAAATGTAACTGGCCTGTGTCAGCCGTGACCACCCAGGCGGCGGACCAGGAACCCATCCTCCATAATGACCCGCTCGCGCATGGCTGCGTTCCATCGCGGCATGCCGCGGCGTTTTGCACAGCCCGTGCCCGCCGCCCGAGTTCGCGGACCAGGTCGGCAGCCCTGCGCCCATACGCCGCGCGGAGGCTTGCGCGGCTTCATGCGCGTGGAACGTCGGCGGCGTAACCCCCTCCGCGGCCGAGACTTCCGCAGCCGGCAGCCCTCCGCAGCCGGCAGCCCTC
Source organism: Gemmatimonadota bacterium (assembly GCA_018224305.1). Lineage (GTDB taxonomy): Bacteria > Gemmatimonadota > Gemmatimonadetes > Longimicrobiales > RSA9 > SH-MAG3. Next base: position 10,032 of record JAGTUV010000379.1, on the reverse strand, counting down.
CGCAGCCGGCAGCCCTCCGCAGCCGGCAGCCTCCGCAGTCTGCCTCAGCCTCCGCAGCCGGCAGCCCTCCGCAGCCTCAGCCTCCGCAGCCTCAGCCTCCGTCCGCAGCCCCAGCAGTTCCAGCCCTTCGCAGACGCGGCGCCGACCTGTAGATTGTTGCAGCACCAGCGGATCCGACAGGGAAACCATGGCAGAAGCGAGACGGCGGACGGTGACGGTCAGAGTGGGCGGCGTCCCGGTGGGCGGCGCGCACCCGATTGTCGTGCAGTCCATGACGAATACCGATACGGCCGATCCGGAGTCCACGGCGGAGCAGATCGCTGCGCTTGCGGCGGCCGGCAGCGAACTGGTCCGGATCACGGTCAATACCGACGAGGCGGCGGCGGCAGTACCGGAAGTCGCACGGCTGCTGGATCGCTGGAACGTCACAGTCCCGATCATCGGTGACTTCCACTACAACGGTCATCTGCTGCTGACCCGGCATCCGGATTGCGCCCGCGCTCTTGCGAAGTACCGCATTAACCCCGGTAACGTCGGCGCAAAACGTCGTGACGAGAACTTCCGCACGATCGTCGAGGCCGCGGTCGAATACGACCGGCCGGTTCGCATCGGCGTGAACTGGGGCTCTCTCGATCAGCAGCTGCTCACCGAAATGATGGATGCGAATGCCAGCGCGCCCGTCCCGCTCGGCGCCGGTGCGGTGATGCTCGAAGCGATGTGTGAGAGCGCGCTGCGTTCCGCGCGGCTGGCCGAGGAGACGGGCCTCGCTCACGACCGCATCATCCTGAGCGCCAAGGTTTCCGGCGTGCAGGACCTGGTTGCCGTATATCGCATGCTCGCTTCACGCTGCGACTACCCGCTCCATCTCGGTCTCACGGAAGCGGGGCTCGGCACGAAGGGCGTGGTCGCGTCGACGGCGGGTCTCGCCGTGCTGCTTCAGCAGGGGATCGGTGATACGATCCGCATCTCGCTGACACCGCGCCCGGGCGGAGATCGCACCGAGGAAGTGCTCGTCGGGCAGCAGATTCTGCAGTCGCTCGAGTTGCGCAGCTTCACGCCGCAGGTCACGAGCTGTCCGGGCTGCGGCCGAACCACCAGCACGTACTTCCAGAAGATGGCCGAAGACATCACCGACCACATCAGGGTGCAGATGCCCGGCTGGCGCGATCGGTATCCCGGGGTAGAGGACATGAAGGTCGCCGTGATGGGCTGCGTCGTGAATGGTCCGGGCGAATCGAAGCATGCGAACATCGGGATCTCGCTTCCTGGAACGTTCGAGGAGCCGAAGGCGCCCGTGTATGTCGATGGGCGGCTGTACACCACGCTGAAGGGCGACGACCTCGTCGCGGAGTTCCTGCAGATCCTGGATCGCTACGTTGCGGACAACTATGGCGGTGTCGAAATGCATGTCCCGTCATCGGGATGACGCATCCCACCAGCGGTCGGGCGGCGACGTCCGCGGCGGCACTGTTTTCCTCGTAACAGTCTAACGGGCAGCGACTTACAGCTATTGTGACAGCAGGCATCATCCTCGCCTGAGTCCCCGGATGTGAACGGCTTGCAACCCGCGCGCGACTGCTGCGTAGGGTTGCGGGGCGGCGTGAGGCCGCGACTCGCAGACTGGATGATGATTATGTGCAGCAGAAATCCGGTGCGACTGGTAGTCGTGCTGATGATGGTCATGGCGGCGGCGGAGGTCGAGGCGCAGAGTGCGCCAGCGACGATGTCGCTGGACGAGGCGGTGCAGCTGGCCCGGCGCTACAGTCCGGGATACCTGCAGCAGACGAATGATGAGGCGGTGGCGGACTGGAACGTCCGTGCGGCCTATGGTTCGCTACTGCCGTCGCTGGTGGTGAGCAGCAGTCTGGACTGGCGGGGCGGGGGCACACCGCGGTTCGGCCAGCTGAGTGGTGAAGAGCTGGGTCTCGGCAGCACGCCGGACTACCTCTTCTCCGACTATTCGATCCGGTTGAGCTGGACGGTGAGCGGCGGCACGTTCTTCAGGATGGCGCAGCAGCGCGCCGCACGTGAGGCGACGACAGCGCGTATCGAAGCCGCAGGATACTCGCTCGAATCCGACGTGACACGGCAGTACCTGTCGGCCCTTCGTGCGCGTGATGCCGTGCGCATAGCGGAGCGCGAACTGGCGTCGACGGACGAAGCGCTCAAGCTCGCGAATGCCCGTGTCGAGGCTGGCGCGGCACCGAGGATGGACGCGGCGCAGGCGGAAGTCGAGCGAGGCCGTTCGGAAGTCGCACTGCTCCAGGCGCAGGCGGCGGAAGAGACGGAGAAGCTGCGGCTGCTGCAGCGCATCGGCCTGGATCTCGAGCAGGATGTCGACCTGACGACGCAGCTCACGGTGTTCGAACCCACCTGGACGCTCGCAGATCTGTCACAGGCGGCGATGCAGAACCACCCGCAGCTGGTTGCCGCACGTGCGGCGGAGTCGTCGGGCCGCGCCGCCGCCCGCGCGGCGCGCATGTCCTATCTACCGACGGTGTCGATCGGCGGTGGATGGTCCGGCTACACGCAGCACGCGCGCGACGAGACCTTTCTGATCAATCAGGCACAGTCGTCTGCTCAGAGCCGGGTGGAGTCATGTCAGCGGACGAACGACCTTTACTCGCGTCTGGCCGATCCGCTGCCGCCGCAGGACTGCGCCACGCTGGCGTTCAGCGACGCGGACCGCAGCCGCATCCTCAGCGCGAACGACTTCTGGCCGTTCAACTTCACCCGTCAGCCGCCCGTGTTCGGCATGACCGTCAGCATGCCCATCTTCGACGGCTTCAGCCGCGAGGCGCAGGTACAGCAGGCCGCGGCCACGGCTGCCGATGCACGTCACCAGCTCCGCGAGGAGGAGCTGAACCGTCGCGCTACCGTCGCAACCAGTTTCCTGGCCGTACGTACTGCATATCGCGCGGTCGCGATCGAGGAACGCAACGTTGCAGCTGCGGCGGAGCAGCTCGAGTTCGCCCGCGAACGCTACCGCCTCGGGGCCGGATCGATCCTGGAGTTGACGCAGGCGCAGGCGACCATGGCGCGGGCCGATCAGGCGCACCTCGCAGCGCTGTACGCGTTCCACGAGAACCTGGCCGACCTGGAATCGGCTGTGGGCCGGTCGCTGCGGCAGTAGGGCGCACGGACGCGACCCGGCGCGCACGGACTGGCCCGGACGCCCGGACGCGACCCGGCGCGCACGGAATGGCCCGGACGCCCGGACTCGCCCGGACTCGCCCGGACTCGCCCGGCGGGAGGCCGGCGTCGGCAGACTCGAGTATGAAGGCGGCCCGGTAGAGGTGCCTGGCAGGCGGAGTGTCCGGTAATGGGAATGCGAGTTCCGGATGCGCCGACGCGGGTGGCGGAGAGCTGCCCAACCTGCGAGTGAACACGTTGAGCCACAACGTGTTGTGAGAATGCGCCGGCTGGTACGGCACTTGGTATTACAGACATCGACGGACCACGGCGCCCAGGCGGTGCCGCGCAGTCCGCAAGCAATAACGAAAGTTGCGAGATCATGGATAAGCCCAGGCAGTCAACCAGGAAGAACCGTCAGCGTGTCTATATAGCAGCGGGCATCGGTGCCGCGGTGGTGATCACCGTGGCGATGCTGGCTCTCGAGCCGGCCGTGCCGACGGTCGAAGGTGCAGCGATCTGGACGGACTCGGTGCGTCGGGGACCCATGGTGCGATCGGTGCGCGGCGTCGGAACGCTGACGCCGGAGCATATCCGGATCATACCCGCGCAGGCGGCCGGCCGCGTGGAGCAGATCCATCTGCGACCGGGTGTCACGGTAGAGGCGGGCACGCCGCTCGTTCGGTTGAGCAATCCTGAACTGGAGCTGCAGTTGATGGAGTCGGAGCGTCAGCTGCGCACGGCGGAGTCCGAACTGTTGAATCTGCGCTCCTCGCTCCAGACGCAGATACTGAATCAGGAAGGCGTCATTGCTACGGTGCAGAGCCAGTACAACGAGGCGATCCGCCAGGCGAAGACGAACGAGGAGCTGACTGCCCGGGGCCTGATCGCTCCGAACGAGGCGAGCCGGGGGAAAGACCAGGTGGTAGAGCTCGAGACGCGGCTCGATATCGAGAAGAAGCGGCTCGCTCTGCTTCACTCGACGGTCGAGACCCAGATCGGTGCGCAGCAGTCGCAGGTCAGACAGCTTGGGGCGATCGTCGCTCATCGCCGCGGACTCATCGACGCCATGGATGTGCGCGCTGCGTCCGGAGGTATGCTTTCGCGGCTGGACCTGGAGGCCGGCCAGTGGGTGAATCCCGGGACGGAGCTGGCGCGTATAGTGGAGCCAGGGAGGCTCAAGGCGGTGCTGCGCATCTCCGATACCCAGATGCGCGACGTCGTCATCGGCCAGCGCGCGTTCATTGATACGCGCAACGATACCATCGAAGGCACCGTTGTGCGGATCGATCCCGCGTCGCAGGGCGGCACGATCGGCGTGGACGTCGCATTCGACTCGGACATGCCCGCCAGCGCGCGACCGGACATGAGCGTTGACGGCGTTGTCGAGATCGACCGGCTCCAGAACGTCCTTCACGTGAGCCGCCCGAATCACGGCAGCACCGGTCAGACGATCGGATTGTGGGTGCTGTCGAAAGATGGCAGGGAAGCAGAGCGGGTGCAGGTCAGGCTCGGCCAGACGTCGGTCAACTTCGTGGAGATCGTGAGCGGTCTGAATCAGGGTGACGTAGTAATCCTGTCGGACATGCAGCAGTACGACTCGAGCGATCGAGTCAGGATACGCAACTAGTGCAGCACGATTCACCGGACTTTCAATCAGCCACTCGGCGCGAACCAGGAGACAGGTCAATGCAGCAAGCGACGGAGCCGCTCATCAGACTCGACGGTGTGAGCAAGGTGTTTTACACTGACGAGGTGGAGACGCACGCGCTGAACAATGTTCAGCTGCACATCCAGCGTGGCGAGTACATTGCGATTGCAGGACCGTCGGGCTGCGGCAAGACGACACTTCTGTCCCTGCTCGGACTGCTCGACTCGCCGAGTGACGGCGTGTATTCGCTAGACGGGAAGAACGTATCGAATCTGTCGGCATCGGACCGTGCGCGCGTCCGCAATCGCGAGATCGGGTTCGTCTTCCAGGCGTTCAACCTGATCGGCGACCTGACAGTATACGAGAATGTCGAGCTGCCACTGACATACCGCGGCATGTCGGCATCGGAGCGCAAGGAGCGCGTGCACGCCGCACTGGAGCGCGTAGGCATGTCGCACCGCACGAAGCACTACCCGTCGCAGCTGTCGGGCGGCCAGCAGCAGCGTGTCGCGGTGGCGCGCGCGATCGTCGGCAAGCCGCTGATCCTGCTCGCGGACGAGCCGACCGGTAACCTGGACTCGAAGAACGGCGAGGCGGTGATGGACCTGCTGAAGGAACTGCACTCCGACGGCGCGACGATCTGCATGGTCACGCACGACCCGCGTTACGCGCGGCATGCAGAGCGTTCCATTCACCTGTTCGACGGTCAGGTGGTGCGCGACGAGGATTCATCGAAGGCTCACGAGCTCGAGGAGAGCGGGTTCGAGATGCATCACAATGGATGACGGCATTATCGCAGTAATCGCGATCTTTCTTTGCTTCTTCGTCCCGATCGCGGGGCTGACCATGCGTTTCGCGCTGAAGCCGATCGTGGAATCGATCGCGCGTCTGCTCGAGGTGCGCGCGAGCGCAGCACCCGCTGCGGCGGCGATGGAACTCAACGAAAGGCGCATCGCTCTGCTGGAAGCGGAACTGAGCGCCCTGCGCCTGGAGATGCAGCGCGTGACCGACCAGAAGGATTTCATGGACCGGCTGGGTTCCGGCAGCTGAAGCGCGTCGCGTGATTCAACAGGGTGGGTGGTACCGGGTGGTGCCGCCCGCCCTTCGTACATCATGGCCTTCACATACGACGCATCGACTGAGCATGCTCCGCACGGCAGCGGCGGCATACCCGAAGGGCCGGCCGTACGATAGATTCGCGCGGTGCCGGAGTTCATCGACCGTTTCCTGCCTGACCTCGCGACGACCATCGTCGTCCTGCCGCTTACGCTGGTGCACGCGTTGGCCGCCGCTGCCTTATGCGGGTGGCTGCGCGTGCGGCGTGGCGTGCGCGCACCGTATACGCGCAAGATCTACCACTTCCTCATCCTCTCGGCCGCCACGCTCATCCAGCTCGTGTGGGGGCTGCCCGGAACGATGATCTATGGGAGCACCGTGGCACTCATCGTCCTCGCGGCGGTCGTGCGCGGCGACGGCTTCGCGTTCTACGAAGCGCTGGCGCGGCCGACCGATGCGCCGCGCCGCTCGCTCTTCATTATCGTGCCGCTGATCACCACGGCCCTGGGCGGCGTGCTGGCCAATGTGCTGTTCCCGACCTGGGCGTTCATCGGGTACGCGGCCGTCGCGTGGGGTGATGCGATCGGCGAGCCAGTCGGCACGCGCTGGGGTCGCCATCGCTACACCGTGCCGTCTATCGGCGGGGTGAGCGCGACGCGCAGCATGGAGGGGAGCGTCGCAGTGCTGCTAGCAAGCGCGGCGGCGTGTGCGCTCGCGCTGATCACGGCCGGTATCGCCCTGCCGGCGGCGCTCGGGGCCGCTGCTGCGATCGGCATAGTCACCATGATCGTCGAAGCCGCCAGCCACCACGGCACGGACAACTTGACCATACAGCTCGCGGCTGCGGCGGCGGCGGCGCTCCTGCTGGGCTGACCGCGATCCATCGCAACTGCCATCGCCAGCACCAGCCAGCCGGTGCCAAACGGCGCCTGAACGATCAGCCCCGCCCTGAGCGGCAGCGCGGTGAAGACCAGCGCCATGCCGGCCATGAGCAGCACCACCCGTTCGACGCGATGACGCCGCGGCTCCATCAGCCGGTCGGCCCATCGAGGGGGGACGCGAACCCGGCTCTGCAGGACAGTATCAGCGTCCGTCTGCGATTGCGGTATATTCCGTCCCGGAATCGGACACCTGGGCGGGGTGCCCGGCGTTCGCGGCCGCCCAATGCTGTGTTGGGCGAAGAGATGTCCGGCTGGTCGCGGTGTGGTATGGTTGTTTCCGAAGAGGAGAGTAGCCGGACGCTTCCGGCTGCTGCATCCCCCTAGCGATGAGCACATGACTGAGCGAAAGAGGAACGTGCTGATTGCGGATGATCAGCCCGACGTGGTGGAAGCTCTGCGCCTGCTGCTGAAGGGCGAGTCATTCGATACGGAGTCGGCTGCGTCGCCGGCGGACGTACTGCAGGCGGTGGAGGCAAGCGACTTCGATGCGGTGCTGATGGACCTCAATTACACGCGCGACACGACGTCGGGCCGCGAGGGCCTCGATCTGCTCAGCAGGCTGCGGGAACTGGATGACACGCTGCCGGTGATCGTCATGACAGCGTGGGGCAGCATCCAGGGCGCGGTGGAGGCGATGCGCCGGGGCGCGCGCGACTACATCGAGAAGCCCTGGGACAATCAACGGCTGGTGTCTCTGCTGCGCACGCACTGCGAGCTTGGTCGAGCGCTGCGCGAGAGTGCGCGGCTCGAATCGGAGAACCGGCTGCTGCGCAGACGCGGCGTTCCGGAACTGATTGCGGAGTCGCGCGCGATGCAGCCGGTGCTCACGATGCTGGAGCGGATCGGTCCATCCGAGGTGAACGTCCTGGTCATGGGGGAGCACGGCACGGGGAAGGAGATCATAGCGCGCTGGCTTCATGCGGCATCGCCGCGCGCGGAGAAGCCGCTCATCATCGTGAACGCAGGCGGACTGTCGGAAGGCGTGTTCGAGAGCGAGTTGTTCGGCCACGTGAAGGGCGCGTTCACGGACGCGAAGACGGACCGCGTCGGCTACTTCGAGCTGGCGGACGGCGGCACGCTGTTTCTGGACGAGATCGGCAACATGCCCGGGAAGCAGCAGGCGAAGCTGCTGCGCGTGCTGCAGACAGGAGAGTTTCAGCGGGTCGGCTCATCGAAGACGAAGCGTGTGGATGTGCGCGTGATCTCCGCGACGAACGTGGACATCCGCGCGGAAGTCGCAGAGGGTCGATTCCGCGAGGATCTGCTGTACCGATTGAACACGGTCGAGATCCAGCTGCCGCCGCTGCGCGACCGGACGGAAGACATGGCCGGTCTCGCCCAGCACTTCCTGCAGCGGGAGCGTGCGCGGTACGGCAAGAAGCTGACGGGACTGGACCGCGAAGCGCTGCAGGCGATGCACGAGCATCCCTGGCCCGGCAACATCCGTGAACTGGAGCATACGATCGAACGCGCCGTGCTCATGGCGGGCGGGACGCAGATCCGGGCGGAGGACCTCGGCTTGCGGACGCGCGGAGATGGTGCTGCGCGCTTCGAGGAGATGACGCTCGAGGAGGCGGAGAAGCACCTCATCCAGAAGTCGCTCGTGCGGCATCAGGGGAACGTCAGCCGGGCGGCGGAGGCGCTCGGGCTGTCGCGCAGTGCGCTGTACCGGCGGCTGCAGCACTTTGATATCTCGCCGGCGGGGGGATAGCGGCTTGGTGGCGGGACTGCGGGTGGAGCTGCGGGGTTGGGGCGTCCGACGGGACTGCGGGGTTGGACGGCGGGCTGCGGGGTTGGACGGCGGGATGGGGGCTGGGGTGGGGTTGCTGGCGGGACGAGGGGTGGGGTCAGGTGCGGGGTGACTGAGGGGGATCGGGGCTGGGATTGAAGAAGATTTCCTTCGAGACGCGGGTGCTGGCGCTGGCGCTGGCGGCGGGGCTGCCGGGGACGGTTGTCGCGCTGACGCTGCTGGTGGTCGAGGGTTACAGCGCGAAGGTGCTGTGGACGTTCGGTCTGCTGGTGATGGGGTTCTGGCTGGGGTTCGCGTTTGCGCTGCGGGAGCGGGTGGTGCGACCGCTGCAGACGCTGTCGAACCTGCTCGCCGCGCTGCTCGAGGGGGACTACTCCATACGTTCGCGCGGTGCGACCACGGACGACGCGCTCGGTCTGGCGATGCTGGAGGTCAACGCACTGGGAGAGACGCTGCGCGAGCAGCGGCTGGGTGCGCTCGAGGCGTCCGCCCTGCTGCGGACGGTAATGGAGGAGATCGAAGTCGCGATCTTTGCGTTTGATGACGCCCTGAAGCTGCGGCTGGTGAACCGCGCGGGCGAACGTCTGTTAGACATGCCCGCGGAGCGCATGAGCGGCCGTACCGCGCAGGCGCTCGGCCTCGCGGAACTGCTCGCCGGCGAGGATCAGCGCGTTGTTGATGCGACGTTTCCGGGTGCGCGCGGGCGCTGGGATCTGCGACGATCGATGTTCCGGCAGGGCGGCGCGCCGCACCAGCTGCTGGTGCTGTCCGACCTGAGCAAGACGCTGCGCGAGGAGGAACTGATCGCGTGGCAGCGTCTCATCCGCGTGCTCTCGCACGAGATCAACAACTCACTTGCGCCCATCAAGTCCATTGCCGGCAGCCTGATCACGACGCTGAGTCGGGGGCAGCGCCCCGCTGATGCGGACGAGGACCTGGAGCGCGGCCTCGGCATCATCGCCGGTCGTTCCGAAGCGCTTCAGCGATTCATGGCGTCGTATGCGCGACTGGCGCGGCTGCCGGCACCGGAACTCGCACCCGTCGATGTCGGCGACTGGGTGCGTCGCGTCGTGGCTCTCGAAACGCGCCTGGACGTTCATGTCGACACCGGGCCGCACATCGTCATCCGGGCTGATGGCGATCAGCTCGACCAGCTGCTCATCAATCTCGTGCGCAACGGCGTCGATGCGGCGCTCGAGACGGGTGGCGCAGTGAGCGTCGGCTGGTCAGGCAACAGCGAACGCGTCGCCGTCCAGGTCCGTGATGAAGGCCCGGGCCTCGCCGACACGACCAACCTGTTCGTACCATTCTTCACCACGAAGCGCAGCGGTTCCGGCATCGGGCTCGCGCTGTCCCGCCAGATCGTCGATGCACACGGCGGCTTTCTTACAGTTGAGAATCGGAAGGATTCCAGTGGTGCCATAGCCACCATCACACTCCCCGTCCAGGCAAGCAGCCAGCCATGACGCGCGGCAGGTGACTGCCTGCATGGGGGAATTCAG
>JAGTUV010000378.1 GCA_018224305.1 Gemmatimonadota bacterium | reverse complement strand
ATTCACGCTGAACACCAGTTCCAGCCGCGCAACGCCGAAATCGTCCTCGGCGGAAGCCTCGACGAAGACTTCCTCGATCGTCGTGGGCCGGATGTCATGACCCGGCTTCGTGATCCGGACACCGGGACCGCGATCGTCAATCACGTCGATCAGGTACTGCGGTGAGCCGGAAACGGTCACACTGTCCGCCGTGGTCAGCTCGATCGTGTAGAAGCCTTCCCCGGTGACCGTGATCACACCCTCGAGCACACCGTCAGGGCCGGGCTCCATGTGTACGTTCCGGCCGCCGTCCAGCACGATGCGCGCTGACATCACGGGCATCGTCGTGTTAGCGCGCACGGATACGCGCGAGCCGCGAAGCGCCACGATGTCGCCGCCATCCTCCACGATCTCGTCTGGCAGACCGGTGTAGTCCGGATAGTCATAGACGAGCTGGATGCTCTCGACGTAGGGCAGATCCGCGACGTCGATGCGATACATCGGCGAACGCACGCCGTCAGCCTCGATGTAGTACTCCGTCGCATTCGCAACATCGAACAGCAGCACCTCGTACTGCGCAGCGCCATCCACGGTAGTGAGAGGGATCCGCTGGAACATGCTGTCCCCGGCCGTGCGCATGAGGATCTCCACCTGCTGCGCGACACCGATGGAGCCGGCACGCTCATCCCAGCCGTGCAGAATCGCCGTGATGATCTGGTCGGATCCCCGCGCAATCGTCGCGTCGCCCGGCTGGACATCAACGCGGTACGGGCTCGTGTGAGCGGACGCGCTGTACGGATTGAGCAGGCTACCCGCTCCCTGGCGGAACAGCGGCGGGCCGAAGCCGGTGAGGCCGATCCCGAACAGGAGCGTGACTGCTACTGCCGCCGCGAAACGGTGCAGGTCCCGGCGATCCACTGCGCGGCCGTCGTCGATCTCACGGCAGCGCTCTACGGCATATTCGACCGTGCGCTGTGCGAGCGCAGGCGACGCGTTAATGCCGTCCGCGTCGAGCGCGCTGATCAACGTATTCTGGAGCGACGGCTCGTGCTCCTCCAGGTACAGTGCGACCTGTTCGTTGGTCACCGGCCGACGCAGCGGCAGCGCGATGAAACGAACGATCAGAGCAAGCACAGTCCCGATCGCGAGCATGCGGAACGCCATGACGGCGCCGGCCGCGAAGTTCATTCGCTCCAGACCGTACGCGGCCGCAATGAACAGCAGCAGTCCGGCCGAGCACGTGATGAGCAGACCGCGCAGCAGCACCTTCATGCGCCAGCGACGGCGGACGGCACCGATGACGTCCAGCAGCCGGGCGCGCGTCGCGCGTGCGTTGTACGATCCACTCATACTCACCTCACCGTGGTGCGGGACGGGTCGAACGGCGGTTGGCAATAACCGGCTCGGCCGCCAGCAGTACGAATACGATCATCAGCAGGTACCACCAGAGGGCCTGCCGTTTTTCCTGTTCCGAGGGCGCGAGCGCGACCGCTGCGCTGCGCCGGCCGTCCGGTCCCGCGGTCGTCAGTGCCGCCATCATCTCGAGCGGATCCACGACCGTCAGATCGGACTCCGAGACATCGACGTTCACGGCGTGCTCGCGCAGTGTGCTGCCGCCGGCGCGGGCCTCGCGTACCTCGTAGAATCCCTGCTCGTTCATGGTGAGCAGCGTATTGGCGATATCGACATCGATACGATCGCCACCCGGCGTGTTGACGACTAGCGGGACATCCTCCGCCACAGCAATGTCCACGATCTGGCCCGCAGTGCTCCATGCGCGCGCGGGCGTGAAGCCTGCCGCTCGCTTCACCACCTGATGCATGAGCGGCAGGTAGACGGGCTCCAGCGCGAGGTTCGTCCAGTACGAATCGAGCGTGCTGCCCCAGACCACTGCGCGGCCGTCACCGAGCGGTCGCTCGACCATCGCGACACTGCCATCATCGAAGCGCGCAAGAATCGTGGCGCCCGTAGAACTCGTATCACCGGCAGCGCGCGCGTCCGGCGCCGGCACGGGACGGTATCTGTAGAACCGGGCTGCACCAAATGCGCCGGCGCGCGGCGCGCGGAACAGCTCGAAGACAGGGTGCGAATAATCGAGGAAGCCGAGCCGCGCACCACCGTCCTCCACCCGGTCCACCACCCGGTCCGGTGTGCCCGCGGCAATCGCGCGCGCGGCTTCGCTCCACGATGCTGTGGCGGTTCGATCACCCGCCGCCAGCACGACTCCGCCGCCCGATCTGATCCAGTCCACCAGCCTACGCCCTGCGTCGCCGTCGGGTGGCAGGATGTCGTTCAGCACCACCACATCCGTACGCTCGAGCTCCGCGGCAGTCGGCATCGCACTGCGCTTCGTCGTCACTGCGAACGGCGGATCCTCCGACAGCTCCAGCGCACGACGCAGGTAGAGACTCGCATCCCGTCCTGGCGGCTCGACGATCAGAACCCTGAGGCCGGGCGCCGGCTCGAGCATGACATGGAACAGGTTGTCCGCCGCGAGCGCGTCATCACCGGACCGGACAGTCGCGCGCACGGCGCGATCGTCGAGTGTGACCGGCTGCAGTTCCACGGCCGATGTGCCGTTCGGCGGGACACCCGCCTGCACCGTCTGCACTGTACGTCCATCGACATCGAACGAGACGCCGACGTTGACGGCCGAGCTGCCCCGGTTCGCAAGATGTGCGACGAGGGCGATCCGCTCGCGGTTGGACACGCGCGCCCGGTTCAGCGTCACATGCGTGACAGCGACGTTAGCGACATTGGCGTCCGTGATGTGGACCGGCCGCAGTTCGGCGCCTGCCGGAAGCTGCGCTCCCGTCGCACCATCCCAGCCGGCACGCTGGAAGTCGGATATCAGGACGGCCTCGAGCCGGGGCAGCTCCGATGCGCCGAGCGTGCTCTGCGCGAGCTTGAGCGCCGGTGTGTAACGCGTCACGCCCGAGCCGGGTCGCGCATCGTCGAGCGCCTCCAGCAGTCGCATTCTGTCCGCGGTGGGCTGCATGGCCATCCGTGCTGCGTGATCGAACAGCACGAGCGACACCCGGTCCTCCGGACCCATCCCTTCGATCGCCTCGCGCGCTGCCGCGACAGCCCGGTCCCACCGGTCGCCATAACCCATGCTGTAGGAGCGGTCCAACAGAATTACCAGCTCGCGCGCAGCGTCGATCTGTGCCAGCGCGTTCGGGCCGCGATCCACGAACGGACGCGCGAATGCTCCGGCGAGCAGTATCAGCGCCAGACACCGCAGCGCGAACAGCCACCAGTTGCGGATGCGCCGTCGCTTCACGATCGGCTGCTGTATCCTGCTCAGGAACATCAGCGATGGAAACTCGATGGCGTCGTGCCGCTCCCGCCGGATCAGATGGATCAGCAGCGGTACCGCGAGCGCAGCGAGCCCGACGAGGAACGCCGGTGCGAGCAGGCCCATCAGCGGCCCCCTCCTGCTCGTGCCGTGCCCCGTGTCAGCCGTTCGCGTGCTGCCAGGTACGCAAACAGCGCGTCGTCCAGCGGGGTGGACGTGTCGAACAACTCATAGTCGATTCGCATCTCCGTGAGCTTCCTGCGAACGGCCGCGATGTGCTCCTGCATGAGTGCGTTGTACCGCTCGCGCACCGCCTGCGTGATGACGGGCATGCGCTCGCCGGTCTCCAGGTCCTCGAAGCTCGTGGCCTCATCGAGCGACGCACTGCCGGCCGCGCCCTCCAGGTCGATCTCGGTGCGGTCCAGCACGTGGAACACAATGACGTCATGCCCCCGGTGCCGCAGCATGCCGGCCGCCGACTGCACGCGTTCCGGCTCCTCATAGAGGTCCGAGATGATGACGACGAGACCGCGGCGACGCAGCAGTTCGGCGGCCTTGCGCAAGGATGCGTCGAGCGAGCCGGCCCGCTCGGCGCGCACACGGTCGATCGTGTGCAGCACGATATCCAGATGCTTCGCCGATGGCGGCACGTAATCGACGATGCCACTGTCGAACGTGATGAGGCCGACACGGTCGCGCTGCTCACGCGAGAAGTACGATAGCGAGGCCGCCAGATACTTCGCATACTCCAGCTTGCTGATGCCCGACCCCCGGTACGCCATCGACTTCGAGACATCGAGCAGCACCGTGAAGTTCGAGTTCGTGTCCGCCTCGAACTCCTTCACGTAGTAACGATCCGTCCGCGCGTACAGGCGCCAGTCGATGCGCCGGATGTCATCGCCCGGGTAGTAGGCGCGATGCTCCGCGAAGTCGAGCGACATGCCGAGGTACGGAGCGCGATGCAGCCCGTTGATGAAACCATCGACGACAGTGCGCGCGAGCAGTTCCAGGTTGTCGATCCGCGACAGTGTCTGCGGATCGATGAACCCGGTGCCCGGGATCGGCTGAACGGAATGCCGCAGCCTCACGTCATCCCCGACTTCGGAACCGGCACCGCTTCGAGCAGCCGGTCGATGATACGGTCCGTCGTCACGCGCTCGGACTCGGCGTGGAAATTCGTCAGGATCCGGTGCCGCAGGACCGGATGCGCGAGCGCCCTGATGTCATCGAACGAGACGTGTGTCCGCCCGCGCATCAGCGCGCGCGCCTTGCCGCCGAGCACGAGGTACTGCGCCGCGCGCACGCTCGCGCCGTACGATACCCACTCCTTCACGAAGTCCGGTGCTCCGCCCGGCAGCAGCGTCGTACCGTGCTTCTCCGCGGGCCGGCTCGCGCGCACCAGATTCACCGCATAGCGCAGCACCGGCTCCGACACCGGCACCTTCCGGACGAGCTGCTGGAACGCCACGAGGTCCTCACCGGTCACGACGTGCTCGAACTGATGGTCCTGTACCGCGGTCGTCGACCGGACGACGTTCATCTCTTCGGTCTCCGGCAGATGCTCGATGATGATCTGGAACATGAACCGGTCCAGCTGCGCTTCAGGCAGCGGGTACGTGCCCTCCAGTTCGATCGGGTTCTGCGTCGCGAACACATGGAACGGCTCAGCGAGCGTGTACGTGCGGCCCTGGATCGTGACCCGATGTTCCTGCATCGCTTCCAGCAGCGCCGCCTGCGTCTTCGGCGGTGTCCTGTTGATCTCATCCGCCAGGACGATGTTGGCGAAGATCGGGCCGGGCGCGAACACCATCTGGCGACGCCCGGTTTCCGCGTCCTCCTGAATGATGTCCGTGCCGGTGATATCGGACGGCATCAGATCCGGCGTGAACTGGATCCGCGAGAACCTCAGATTGAGCACCTGCGCGAGCGTGTGCACCAGCAGCGTCTTGGCCAGGCCGGGCACGCCGATCAGCAGCGAGTTGCCGCCCACGAACAGGGACAGCAGCATATGTTCGACGACGCTTTCCTGGCCGATGATCAGCTTGCCCAGCTCCGCCTGGATGCGGTCCGCGCCGTCCTTCATCCGCTCCGCGAGCTGGATGTCGTTGTTGTCAGGCAGTCCTGACAGCTCGATTACCGTCGCCAAAAGGTCCCCCGTTCGTTTCACGTTTGCAGACGCCGGCCGGCGCGGGCCGGCGCCGGTCAGTGTGTCAGCGCGTAGATCATGTAGTTGACCGCCAGCTTGTATGCGTTGTTCGACAGGTCGACCGGGAAGAACCCGGTGTTGCTGAACTCCATGTAGTCGCCGATATCGTTGTTGTTGTTCATGATCACGATCTGCCGCTTCGT
>JAGTUV010000377.1 GCA_018224305.1 Gemmatimonadota bacterium | reverse complement strand
TCAATGCGCAGCGGGCCATAGACCTGTGGGATGCAGCGCAGGCCCTCGAGGGCGACATTGCTCGAATCAAGCCCCTGCGAGTTGCCTGACATCCCGACGAAGCGCCGCGCTTTCACCTGGGGCGGCTGCTACTCTGATGCTGGCCATCCACTGGGGAACCTTCCGATTGACCCACGAACCGATCGACGAGCCGCCCCGGCGCACCTCGGCCCGCTGGGCTGAGGTCGGGCTGGGCCCCGACCGGCTCTGGATCCCGCGTTGCGGTGAAACACGTACGGTGGGCTGACCCGGGCGGGGTTACAGTCTGGGTAACAGCCGAGGCCGGGATGTCATCATAAGTGCTGGCACTGCCCAGGGATACGCCCGCTGTGTCGAGCGATCCGACCACGGGTTCGACTCCCGCCGGCTCCATTGAACCGCCCGGGCTCTTGAAAGAGACGCCCGGGCGCTTCGTCATCCGGGTGCTTGAAGATGGCATGGTATGCCACAGACGAGGGCCGTGAACGCTCCGGGGATCGTTGAGTTCTTGAGGGTGCTGGCAGCGGGGGGGAGCCAGTGTACCCAGGCTCTGAATTTGCGTTCAGGATATGCCGCGTATAGCAACGACGGTGCTCCCCGGGTTCACGTGGAACCTGGCGATCCCGCCTGCATCCATTGATATGGAGGGACGATGCGTGCTCATAGGGTCGGTCTCGCCGCCGTCGTGACCGCCGGGCTCGTGGCCTGCGGCTCAGAGGCACCACGCGCCGAAGAAGAAGCGGCAGCTTCGCTCGCGATTGACGCGGCCCGTCAGGTGGTGCTCGACAACGACTACGCGACTGCGTTCACGCTGACGCTCGAGCCCGGTGAGTCGGTTGCTCCGCACGAGGGGGCCGCGCGGGTCGTCTACGCGCTCAGCGACTATACCATTCGGTACTCCGAGGGCGCCGACTCGCGCGAGACAAACTGGAGGGCGGGTGATGCCCACGTCCACGCGGCGGGGACGCACGCGTTTGCCAACACCGGGACGACGACTGCTCGCCTGCTTGTGGTGTCCCGCACCGACACCGAGCTTCCCGCTGGCGGTAGCGCGGCCGCCGAGGCGGCGGGCGATGAACCGACCGACCTGCTCGTTGATGACGATCGGTTCCGCGTCAGCGTGATTACAATCCCTGCCGGCGGTGCGTTGCCGCAGCACGCCGGACTCCCGCGCGTCGTCTACTCGCTCTCGGAGTACTCGATTCGTTACGAAGCGGAGGGTGCGGCCGCAACGGAGCAGAGCTTTCAGACCGGGGAAGCACATTGGCACACTGCAGATCGCCACACCATCACGAACACGGGGACGACCGACGCGCGGTTCCTGCTGGTGCAGTTCAAGCAATAGTCGCGTAACCGAAAGGGGCGCGTCGCGAACCCGCGTCGGTGCCGCTGACGCGGCACACGCGGGTGGAGGCTTCGGGGGCTGCACTCAGCGCGCCCAACACACGTGAGCGGCGGTATGAGCACGAGTTCAGTCAAGGTCTGCTCATTCCGCCGCTTTCGCTTTGTGAGACCTACTGCCGCGAGAGCAGGATGTTCTCGAGCAACGCGAGCCGTTGGTCAATGGCCGCGAGTGTCGGCGCTCTTGAGCGAAATAGCCAGCCGACCGTAGTCAGCACGGCGGCGAAGAGGCTCAGAATTCCCGCCATCCCGAGAACCATGAGCACCGTTCGCATCAGATCCACCATCATTCCCCCACCTGTTTCGATCAGGAACAGCGCGATGCCTATGAGCGGGAGCAGCGCGAACGTGACGCACCATGCCACTTGCGCAGCGTACCGCACACGTCGCTCGAACCGCTCCTCGCGGTCGATGATGTCGTTCAGGAAATCATTCGTCATGGTCGATCCTCCTCGGGCGAAATGTGTGTGCGTAGCGATTGTTTCCCGTAGTAAATGCGCGACCGGACGGTCCCGATACTGCACGCGGTCACTGCCGCGATTTCCTCATATGTCAGCCCGTTCATGAACCGGAGCGTCAGCACTTCGCGGTGCACCGACGATAGTCTTGCGAGCCCGGCGTCGAGCGCAGCCGCATCCTGCGACGAGAGCGATGGGTCGTTGTCGTCGTCCAGATCGGCGGAAATCTTCAGTTGCTCAGTGTCGTCCAGATCTTCGAGCGCCACTTGCCGGCGGGATCTGCGCAGTCGCGACACGCACCGATTGCGGGCGATGCGATACATCCATCTCTGGAAGGCTGCCGGGTGCTCGAGAGTGGCGATCTTCCTTACGATCGTGACCCAGACGTCCTGCATCACGTCTTCGGCGTCGGCGCCGTTACTCAGGAGGCCGTGGACATAGCGGAGCACTGGAGCGTGATGGCGCTCGAACAGGCGCTCGTACGCAACCCGGTCTCCCAACTGCGCGCGCAGCACCTGCAGGTGTTCGAGCGCACCATCCTCCGGGTTGCGGTGCTCCGGCATGGCCATCAGTGCTGCGCGCGGCGCGCCCTGAACCGGACGGGGGGGAGGGTGACGGTAGCGGGAAACTCGATGGTCTCACCTCGGAGGAACGCGCCGATGCTGTCGTAGGCCGGGTCCCAGTGGCTGAAGAGGTTGGTGAGGGCACCGTGCGTGCCGCCGTCGACCTCGATGAGCCAGCCGTGGCGAAGTGTCGCGACGACTTCCCGCGCGTTCTCGATTGGGGTCGACGTGTCCCACGTCCCGTGCACGATCAGCGTCGGGATGTCAGAGACGACAGAGGCCCTGAACGCAGCGCCGGGATCGCGCGCTGGCCATACGTCGCAGAACGCAGCGTATTCGAAGTTGACATCGCCGAGGATCGCTCGCGCCGGATCAGCGGCATAACGCGTCGCGCGATCCGGGCTGATGCCGGAAGCGCAGTCCATGGAGTAGTGCATCGGGTCATCCATGCTCAAAGTGTCCAGCGACCGAACCGCGCGCTCAGCCACGGAGTAATCGCCATCGTACATGTCGAGTATGAACTCGGGCCATGCATTCGGGCGGTCGCGGTTGCCCGCCTGGTATCCGGCCAGCCAGCGCACCAGCGCGGCATTGACGACGGGACCGGAGTCCGTCGGCTGCCGGTCCAGCCGGGTGGCCGCCTCGCGGTGCTCCAGCCGGGTGGCCGCCTCGCGGTGCTCCAGCCGATCGATCACCGTGTGCAGAGCGGCGAGCAGCCCACCGTCGGGAATGTGCGGCGCGAGTTCGGGGGATGCTTCTGCCGCCGCAGCAATGCGCCTGAGAGTGGAAAGTTGCGCGCCCGGATCGTCCCACGTGTGATCGAGACCCTCGACCCCGAACATCAGCACGCGTTCGATCGACTGCGGATACGCGCGCATCAGTGCAAGCGCCAGGTGCGAGCCATAGCTACCACCGACAAGCGTTACCCGCCCGTACCCGAGCGCATGACGGAGCG
>JAGTUV010000376.1 GCA_018224305.1 Gemmatimonadota bacterium | reverse complement strand
GCACGAACCCGACGAGGCGGCAGAGAAGTCCGTGACGGACGAACTGTCGCGCATTCTCGGGCTGACCGTGATCCCGCACATTTCCGTCGATCCGGCACTCCTGGGCGGTATCGTGGTACGCTATGGCGACCGCGTGATGGATGGCTCGCTGCGGCGGCGCCTCGTATCGCTGCGGCATCGCATGGTCGATGCGGCGCTCCCGCTGGGGGCGTAGGCATCAGGACGCGCCGGCGCGTTATGCGCCGGTAACGAACGGGCGCCGGATGGCGCGTGGAAATAAATCTCTGACGAGAACGAGACATGTCGAGCACGGAAACCCAGCTTCGAGCGAGTGAGATCAAGGATGTACTGCTCCGCCAGATCGAGCAGTACAGCGAGGAGCTGAAGGTCGAGGAAGTCGGCGAGGTCCTGGAGGTGAAGGACGGAGTCGCACGCATTTATGGTCTGACGAACGCGATGGCGAGCGAGATGCTCGAGATCACATCGTCGGAGACCGGCGACGCGGTGACGGCCCTCGCGCTGAACCTGGAAGAGGACAACATCGGCGCAGTCGTCATGGGCGACTGGACATCGCTGCACGAGGGCGACACGGTGCGACGCACCGGCCGCGTGCTCGACCTGCCGGTCGGCGCGGCGTACCTCGGCCGCGTCGTCGATGCACTCGGTAACCCGATCGACGGTCTGGGCGAGATTGCTTCCGAGGACCGCCGCTTCATTGACGTGGTGGCGCCGGGCATCGTGCAGCGGCAGCCGGTGGGCGAGCCCCTGCAGACAGGCATCAAGGCCATCGACTCGATGATCCCGATCGGCCGCGGCCAGCGCGAGCTGATCATCGGCGACCGCGGCACCGGCAAGACCGCGGTCGCGCTCGACGCAATCATCAACCAGAAGGACACGGGCGTCCTGTGTGTGTACTGCGCGGTCGGTCAGCGCGCCAGCAAGGTGGCGAGCGTGGTCGAGACGCTGCGTGAGAACGGCGCACTCGACTACACGATCGTCGTCGCGGCGAACGCGTCCGATCCGGCGCCCATGCAGTACATCGCGCCCTACGCGGCCACCGCGCTCGCCGAGCACTTCATGTGGCAGGGCAAGCACACGCTGGTGATCTACGACGACCTCTCCAAGCAGGCGACCGCGTACCGCCAGATCTCGCTGGTGCTGCGCCGCCCGCCGGGCCGTGAGGCGTATCCCGGCGACGTGTTCTACCTCCACTCCCGTCTGCTCGAGCGTGCCGCGAAGCTGTCCGATGCCAACGGCGGTGGATCGCTCACGGCACTCCCAATCATCGAGACGCAGGCCGGTGACGTTTCCGCCTACATCCCGACGAACGTGATTTCGATCACCGATGGTCAGATCTTCCTCGAGGCCGACCTGTTCTACTCGGGTCTCCGTCCCGCGGTCAACGTCGGTATCTCGGTGTCGCGCGTCGGCGGCGCGGCGCAGACGAAGGCGATGAAGGGTGTCGCCGGCCGCCTGCGTCTCGACCTCGCTCAGTACCGCGAGCTGGAGGCGTTCGCACAGTTCGGCTCGGAGCTCGACGTGGCGACGCAGAAGCAGCTCGCGCGCGGTGAGCGCATTGTTGAGGTGCTCAAGCAGCCGCAGTATGCGCCGGTGCCGGTCGATCAGCAGGTCATGATCCTGTACGCCGTGACGAACGGCCTCGTTGACGATGTGCCGACGAAGCGCATCCGTGCGTTCGAGGCCGGGTTCCTGGAGTACATGAACACGCAGCGTCCGCAGGTCGGCGAGGCGATCCGCAGCACGGGGAAGCTGGAGAAGGACACGACGGAAGCACTCATCGCGGCCGTCGACGATTACAAGCAGACGTTCCTCGCCCAGCAGGAGTCAGATGCGGCCGTAGCGGCTCCGGCGCCGGCTGCGGAGAAGGCGAACACCGCCGCGTCCACGCCCGCGAATCCGCTGACATAGGCAACGATGGCGAAGACACTCGAGCTCAAACGCCGCATCCGGTCGATCGGCAAGACGCGCCAGATCACTCGGACGATGGAGATGGTGTCCACGTCCAAACTGAAGCGCGCTGCCGATCGTGTGCATGCTGCGCGACCATATGCGGAGCGACTCACGGAGGTGATCGGTCGCCTCATCGATCCGGAACTCCGCGAGCGTTATCCGCTTCTGCGTCAGCCGGATAGCGTGAAGCGGGCGGCCGTCGTTCTCATCACCTCGAACCGCGGTCTGGCTGGTGCGTTCAACGTGAACCTGATCCGCGAGGCACGCAGACAGATCGAGCGGCTGCGCGGGGCGGGAGTGGACGTGGAGATCCACGTGGTTGGCAAGAAGGCCGTCAGCTTTTTCCGTTACCAGAAGGAAGAGCTGGCTGCGGGGCGCACCGACATCACGGACAAACCGACGCTCGAAGACGCAATGAGCGTGATCGAGCCGCTGCGTGAGGACTTCGAGGCCGGCCGTCTGGATGAGGTGTATGTCGTGCACGCGCAGTTCCGCTCCGCGCTGTCGACTCCGCCCGTGACCGTGAAGGTGCTGCCGGTATCGGCAGGTGCGGAATCGGACGATGCATCGGGCCGCACACAGAGTTACATCCTTTCGCCATCGGCGGATGAGATTCTCAACAGGCTGCTGCCGCTCTACGTGCGCAACGCCGTGTATCGCGCCCTCGTCGAGACTGCCGCAGCGGAGCACGGCGCGCGCCGGACGGCCATGAAGAACGCCACCGACAATGCGGGCGACATTCTCGACAATCTGAACCGTACGTACAATCGCGCGCGGCAGGCGCAGATCACGCAGGAGATCGCGGAGATCGTCGGCGGCGCCGCAGCGCTGGAGTAGCAGCAGGTAGTACCTGACGAACGAGCGGCACGCTGCCATGGGGCAGTCCGCGCGGATCGCACAATCGAAGACGCACAGAACCGGGCAATCATTCGGAGATAGACATGGCGCAGGCTGCGAAAACAATCGGACGTGTGGTCCAGGTGATCGGACCCGTGATCGACGTGGAGTTCGAGACCGGCGGGATCCCCGAGATCTACAACGCTCTCGAGATCAAGGCGAAGGGCGAGAATGGCGGTGCGGACATCCGCGTCATTGCCGAGGTGCAGCAGCACATCGGTCGCAGCCAGGTGCGCGCGGTCGCCATGTCATCGACGGACGGCCTGACGCGCGGCATGGAAGTGCGCAACACCGGCCAGGCCATTGCAGTGCCGGTTGGCGAAGCCGCACTCGGCCGCATCCTGAACGTGCTCGGCGAGCCCGTGGATGAAGCGGGCGAGATCGGCGCCGATGTCGAGCGCTGGCCGATCCACCGCGATGCGCCGAAGTTCACGGCGCTCGAGCCGAAGACGGAGATCTTCGAGACGGGCATCAAGGTCGTGGACCTGCTCGCCCCGTACGTGAAGGGTGGAAAGACGGGTCTGTTCGGCGGCGCCGGCGTGG
>JAGTUV010000375.1 GCA_018224305.1 Gemmatimonadota bacterium | reverse complement strand
TCCTGAAGCGGCCCTACATCACGGTGGGATTCACTGCATTCGTGCTGCTCATCCCGCTCGCGTTCACATCGACGAAGGGCTCGATCCGGCGACTCGGCCGCAACTGGCTGAGACTCCACCGTCTCCTCTATGTGAGCGGCGCACTCGCGGTGCTGCACTTCTACTGGAAGAAGTCCGCCAAGTCCGACATAACCGAGCCGCTCATCTTCGCCGCCATCCTCGCCGCCCTCCTCCTGTTCCGCGTCGTCCACAAATTCAGCCGGCGTCGTCGTCACTCCGCCCACTCCGCATAGACTGGCGCCACTCCGCATAGACTGGCGCCAACCCCGACGCCCGTGACGCGGGAGGGTCCGCGCCCCGGCGTCGGATGTGCTATATTGGTGCGGCTATCACACGTGTCCCTCCTGCCGCAACAGTATGTCACTCATCTGGGGAATCGTCGGCGCCGTGCTGGGCGGAGCCATGGTCGGACTCTGGCTGCGCAGTCATGTGGCCGCTGCGCGTGCACAGGCTGAGCGCGTCCGTGAGCTTCAGCGGGAGCTGCACGAGCGGGATCAGCGCCTGGCCGGGCTCCAGCGCGAAGTCACGGACGCACGCATCGAGGCCAGCACTCTCTCGGAGCGACTGGACCAGGAGCGGCGCGCGGCGGGCGAGAAGCTGGCGCTCGTCGATGATGCCCAGCGCAAGCTCGGCGACGCGTTCCGCGTCCTGTCCGCGGATGCACTGACGAAGAACAACGAAGCGTTCCTCGAGATTGCACGCAACGCCCTGGGTCAGCAGCACCAGCTCGCAAAGGGCGAGCTCGAGGCGCGCGCCCGCGAGATCGACACACTCGTGAAGCCGCTGCGCGAATCTCTCGACAGGGTCGATGGCAAGATCGGCGCGCTCGAGAAGGTTCGCGCGGAGGCGTACGGCACGCTCACGGAACAGGTGCGGTCGCTCGCCCACACGCAGCAGTCCCTCCAGCTGGAAACGCAGAACCTCGTGCGTGCGCTGCGCGCGCCGCAGGTGCGCGGCCGTTGGGGCGAGATCCAGTTGAAGCGCGTCGTCGAGATGGCGGGGATGCTGGAGTACTGCGATTTCGTGCAGCAGGAGACAATGGAGGGCGACGACGGGCGGCTCAGGCCGGACATGATCGTCCGCCTGCCCAATGATCGTCGCATCGTGGTCGATGCGAAGGCGCCCCTGCAGGCATATCTCGAGGCAGTCGAAGCGACGGATGACGCCGTGCGCACCGACCGCCTCCGTCAGCATGCGCTCCAGATTCGCGCGCACATCCGGAAGCTGAGCGAGAAGGCGTACTGGGACCAGCTCGACGATGCGCCCGACCTCGTCGTGCTGTTTCTACCCGGCGAGTCGTTCTACAGCGCAGCGCTCGAGATGGACCCGTCACTGATCGAGACCGGCGTGCAGAAGCAGGTAGTGCTCGCGACGCCCACCACGCTGATCGCCCTGCTGCGTGCGATCTCTTACGGCTGGCGGCAGGAGACCATCACTCGTGAAGCCCAGCACATCAGTGCGCTCGGCAAGGAACTCTACATGCGGGTCCGCGTCATGGCGCATCACTTCTCCGACATGCGCCGCGCGCTCGACCGGACGGTGACTTCATACAACAAGGCCGTCAGCTCGCTGGAGGCGCGCGTGCTGCCGTCCGCCCGCAAGTTCAGGGATCTGGGAGCCGTTACCACGGACGAGATTCCGCAGCTGGAGAGCATCGACCAGCAGGCGCGCTCCATTCAGGCACCGGAGCTCGCCGCACTGGTCGACCGGGATGAGGTGCCGCCCCCGCCCGTGCGAGCGATTCAGACCGAACTCTGAACACTGGCGTCTGCCGCGGTCGACACCTCCGTCCGGGGGCTGCGCTTCAGCAGCCCCTCCGCCATCCGCGCTCTACGGTATGCTCTCGTCCGCACCCGGACCCTGGAATTCCGCGTCTGCCGAGCCCGGTTCGTGACCGGGCGAGGCACTTTCATCCCTTGCCCCTTCATCGGCGCCCGCACCGATCTCGCCGGCCGCCCGGCCCGTGCGTGACGCGCGGGAATCGAGGTCCCGTCGCAGTTCCTCGATCCGGTGTTGCAGCCTGTCGAGCAGCGAGTCCAGACGCGGCTGCACATCCGCGACGAACTGATCGACCTTCGGACGCACCTCGTTCATCGCACTCTGCGCCCGCGGCCGGATATCGGCCATGGCTTCATCCACCCGCGCGTCCAGTTCGTCGAGCGCCTTGCGGATCTTCGGCCGCACTTCATCCATTGCGGCCTCGAGCCGCGCCTGAAGATCCTTCACCGGGTCCTTGCGGTCGTCGCCGCCGCCCGTCGTTCCACCCGTCTCGTCCACGTCACCCTCCAGGTCGACTGTTTCTGCACATGAGTACCGCCGCAGTCCCTACGTGCGCGGCGCTCATGCGTTTCACGGCAACTCCCGCACCCCGGTGTACGCCCGCTGCCTCCATCAGCCGCCTGGCCGGTATACGCGCACCGCCCGCTCGAGCACATCCTCACGCCGGAACAGCGCCGCCTTCAGCATGCCGGCCGCATACAGTTCGGCCTGGTCGAAGCCATGCGCGCTGCCCGCTTCTTCACTCTGCCCGAACGGTACGATGGATCTGAAATCCAGGTCCGGACCCAGCTGCACTGCTCCGATCCATCGTGTTCCTCCCATTCCATACCTCCGCGTGGACGCACCGACCGGCTGCGCATCGAACGTGAAAATGCTACCCGCCCAGGCCGGTGCTCCACCGACAGGCAGACTCGGTCGATCGTCGCTGAACATGGACGCACCGTTCCGGGTCATGGCCTGCAGCCGGTTCACCTCGCCCCACGCGACCGTCCCGTCACCGAACTCCTGCTCGAGACGGTCGAGCACATCCTCCAGTGCACGCAACCGCGCGAACACGCCGCTGTGCCCGACGGCACGCAGCCGCTCCTGCCACAGCACGTATAACGTCGCCGCCTCCGATCCGGCCTCGGCAACGTGATCCCAGTTTCGCAGGAGGTCGAGCGGCCCATCGAGCCGTCTTGCCCGCTGCGGATCCTGGCCGCCGACCTGCTCCCATTCGAAGGCGAGCATTTCGATGTCCCGCGCGGCGGCAGCCAGGTACGTGTCGAACGCCGCCACCCTCCAGGCGTCGAACGTCCACGACGAGTCCGCACGCAGCACTCTCTGTGCGGCGAGACCGCGACCATCCATCGGCCCGGGTGACATGTAGCGCGGGAACTGCTCACGATCCGGATTGTAGCCGGCCGCACTCGCCTGGAATCCGCCCGGACCCGTGCTCTGAATCCAACCGCTGGCAGGGTTGAGTACCTGCGGCAGTTCGTTCAGTGCGTGATAGCCACGCCACTCCGTTGCGCTCGAACCACCGTCGACCGGCGCGGTCCAGTCGATCGCCGTATCCCGCGCCGGCACTGCGCTGCCATGCGCGTAATAGATGTTGCCTTCCGTATCCGCGTAGATCGTGTTCGCGGTCACTGCACGCTGGTCGAGCGCGCTGCGGAACTCGTCCAGCCCCGTGGCCCGGCTTTCCGCGTACCACTGCTGGAGGGAACCGCCTTCATCCATGCGTGCGATCCGCGCGGCGAGGGCCACGCCATCCCGCTCGGCGATGATCGGTCCGTGGTGGGTACGCCTGAACGTGAATACCCGCTCGGTGACGCCCGCGGGGGAATTGACCCGCAGTGTGTCCACCCACTCCACTGCGCTGCGCCACTGGCCGTCGAAGCGATAGGACAGCGGATCGCCGGCATTGTCGAAAATCACTTCGTACAGATCGGCGGCATCGGCGTCCGACGGGGTGTGCGCCCAGGCGATGTGCCGGTTACGGCCCGCCACGGGTATCGGCGTTCCCCTCATGACAATGCCGCGGACGTGCCAGCCTGCATCGCTGTGCACCATCATCTCGTAGGGCTGCCCGGCACCCGTGAACGGGCCGGTTTCATAGTGCAGCAGCAGTGCATGACCTGCCGCCGTGCGGGAGGGAGCGACGGCCCGTAGCCCCCCGGAGCGGGGTGCAGTGCTGCGCGTGCCCGATACGGTGCCGGCGCCATCGACCGTGCCGTCGCCCAGCACCACGCCGTCCACGATCGTCCCGACAGCGACCGACCGCACGAGAGCGAAAGGCATCCATGGCTCGAATCGGGTGATGAGCCGGGGCCGCTCGCCAGAGACGAGAATGTAGTAGTTGATTCCGGCGGCGAATGCGTCCCACACGGCGCGCAGGTCCGCCGGCTCCCTTTCGTACTCCTCGCGCGCCAGGCGTTCGACCTCGAACGCGGCCTGCAGGAGATCCGAGGCGAGATGGGTCTCGCCGTACCAGTGCGACGCACGTCCGAGCGCGTGCAGGTAGTCCTCCTCGATCTGCCAGAACCCGTCTTCCGCCTGCGCCCAGGCGAGCCCGAACGCCACGTGAGCGTCGCTTGCGCCTAATACGTGCGGCACGCCCCATTCGTCGCGTGCGATCGTTACACCTCCGGCAAGGCGCTCCGTATCGGACGCGCCGATGGGAATGGCGCTGCGCAACGAAGCGCAGCCGGGCAGCAGCAGCAGGAGCAGGATGGGGTAGCGCCCCGATAGCATCGGATCTCCAGTCAACAGGATCGCGGAACATGCGTGCACCGCGCCGCACGGG
Source organism: Gemmatimonadota bacterium (assembly GCA_018224305.1). Taxonomy (GTDB): domain Bacteria; phylum Gemmatimonadota; class Gemmatimonadetes; order Longimicrobiales; family RSA9; genus SH-MAG3. Next base: position 19,507 of record JAGTUV010000375.1, on the reverse strand, counting down.
CAAACGAGAGCCGGCTGCGCGGCGCACTTTCTGCACTCACACGGGTGCACCAGGAGGTCTTGTGAAGGTACTCGTGACAGGCGGAACGGGAGTCATCGGCACCGCGACGGTGACCGAACTGATCCGACGCGGACATCAGGTGCGCCTCCTCTCACGCGGCGCAGAGGAAGGCGCGCAGGCATGGGCGGATTCCGTCGAGGCGTTCACCGGCGATGTCGGCGATGCGGCGGGCGTCAGCGGTGCAGCCGACGGTTGTGCCGCGGTAGTCCACATCACCGGCATCGCGGAGGAGTCGCCGCCGGAAGCCACGTTCGAGCGCATCAACATCGGTGGCACCGCGAACATGCTGCGTGAAGCGGAGCGCGCGGGCGTACGTCGTTTCATTTACATCTCGTCGCTGGGCGCGGCGCGCGGCGAATCCGATTATCATCGGTCGAAGCTGAAAGGCGAGGAGCTGGTACGCGCCTCGTCCGCGGACTGGACCATCATGCGGTTGGGTGCGGTGATGGGACCGGGCGATGAGAACGTCTCGGTGCTGCTTCGCATGGTCCGTATGCTGCCTGCGGTGCCCACCATCGGTAATGGCAGCCAGCCGTTCCAGCCCGTCTGGCACGAGGACGTCGCCTGGGCCATTGGCGAATGCGTCGAGCGCGACGATGTGGCCGGCGCGCTGCTGCGCATCGCCGGCCCCGATGTCGTCACGGTGCGCGAAGTGCTCGACCTGTTCAAGGCAGTGACAGACCGATCACCGCTCCGTGTACCGGTGCCTGCGTTCCTCGCACGCATCGTCACATCGATCGCGGCCGCTGTCGGCATCAACGCTCCCATCGGCACGGCAACCGTACAGCTGCTGCTGGAGGGCAACTATCTGCGCGCTGATGAGGCCAATGATCTGACCGGCCTGCTCGGGGCCCGCCCGGAATCGACACGCACCCGCCTGGTCGAGCTGGTCGATGACGTGCCGGAACAGACACTCGACGAGGGCGTGGGCAAGCTACAGCGTCGCCGCTTCCAAATCGACATCGTCGGATCCGGCTCGACCGCCGCTCATCTGCTCGACGTCTTCGCGGACGAGTTCGCCGATATCGTCCCCTTCGAGGCCGCCGCGGAGCCGGGCGCACCGACGCGGCTGGAGCCTGCCGCAACGCTCACCCTGGCGCTGCCGGCGCGCGGTCACGTGCAGGTGCGCGTCGAGTCCATCGATGAGCACTCCATCACGCTGGCCACGCTCGAGGGACATCCGCTCGCGGGCATCGTTCGATTCCGCTTTCAGGACGGCGAAGGTGGCGCCGTCCGCTTCACGATCGACATCGCGGAGCGTCCCGCGTCCCGCCTGGACCAGATCTCGATGGCACTGGTGGGCAGCGCTGCGCAGACGAGGACCTGGAAACAGACTACCGAGAACGTGGCTCGACGATCCGGCGGCCGGCCGGTCGCCGACGTCGAAGAGGAGTCGTGGGAGCTGAGCGACGAGTCGGCGGAGCCGCTGGAGGAATGGGTCACGGGGCTCATCCAGCGGCGTCGCAGGGAAACCGGGAGCCAGTAGCGACCGGAAGCGGGGGGGACGAAACCCCGCTGGCCCCCGAGGCGTAGGGTGTGCCACACGACCACTCCAAGGAGTCAGATATGTCCAGTTTTGGCGGCAAGGTAGTGACGGGCAGCGTGCTCGCGGTCATCGGCCTGATCACGCTCAAGGTGCTGGGGGCGGTGTTCTTCGGCTTCATGGCGCTCATCGGTTTCCTGCTGTTCAAGGTGCTGCCGATCGCGCTGGTGATCTGGCTGGGCATGAAGGCCATCAAGTACCTGAAGTCCGACAAGCCGGCGTACGAATAGCGTGAGCCAGCCAATTCCGGCGCGGAAGCGGCCGGGATTGCGGCATTCCCCTTGCACCGCCACGGGCAGGCGGCGCCACCTGGCTCCGCGGGACCTCTCAAGGGGGAGAGACATGGCATTTCTGTGGATGATCATCGTCGGCGGTATCGTCGGCGCAGTCGCAAAGCTGATCATGCCGGGCCGTGATCCAGGCGGCATCATCGTTACGATCATTCTCGGTATCCTGGGTGGTGTCGTCGGTGGATACCTTTTCGGCCTGATCGGCCTCGGTGACGGCGGCTTGACGGGCCTCATCGGCGCCATCCTCGGTGCGATCCTGCTGCTCTGGATCTACCGGATGGTGGTCGGCCGGCGCGCCGACGTTCCCTAGACCTCCTTGCATGGCCCGGCCCCGCTTGGTGCCGGGCCATGTTACATCCCCACCCCCTCAGTCGTTGTTGAGGACGGGCCGCACGTGAGCGGCACATCAATCATGCACCGGGCAAGGCCATGCGATTCATCTTCAGCGTCGTTCTCATCATGGTCACCGCGTGTGACAGCCCCACAGCCATCGACGACCGCTGGGCGGTTCCCGAGGAGATCGATTTCGCGGCATCGCTCGAGATCGACCTGGCCACGATGAACCGTACGGAGTCCGGCCTCTACTGGCAGGACCTCCAGCTCGGGAGTGAGGATGCTCCGGCCGTCACCCTGGACGATGAGATCCGCATCCATTACACGCTCTGGCTGCCGAACGGCGATGAAGTGGACACCACGATTGGTGGGACCCCGTTCCAGAGCGAGGTCATCCTGTTGATTCCCGGTGTAGCCGAGGGCGTTACGGGAATGAAACGGGGCGGGGTTCGGAAGCTCGTCATCCGTCCTGAGCTCGCGTGGCCCAGCGGCTACGGGGACATACCACCGCGGACGACGGTCATCTTCGAGGTCGAGCTCATCGCCATCGTCATGTGAGCCGTGCGCCGTGAGGGTCCGCACATGACCCTGTCGCGGCGGCGCGTGCAGCCCCCGCGCGCCTGGCGGCGTCTACACCTCGTCCGATCCTACCATCCCGATCTCCGTCGTGAGCTCGTAGCCTAGTTCACGCTGCACGGTCTCCTGCGCCAGCGCGATGAGTCCGCGCACGTCGGCTGCACGGGCACCGCCGAGGTTCACGATGATATTGGCGTGTTTGTGGAAGAACTGCGCGTTGCCGAGAATGTGACCCTTGAGGCCACACTGGTCGATGAGCCGGCCGGCCCCCACGTCCGCGATCTTCTTGAAGATGGATCCGGCGGAAGGATATAGCCACAGATCGGGATGGCGGTCATCACGCCACTTGAGATTCTCGCGCATGACGTGGCGCAGCTCGTCCTCGGGCTGCGGATCCAGGCGGAACGTCACCGACAGCACGATGTCGTCGCGGTCGTGCAGGATGCTGTAATCGTAGCCGAACCTGAAGTACTCCAGGTCGACGGTCTTCCGATCACCTTCCTGCGTCAGGATGTCCGCCGATTCGACGACCTCCTCGATGAAACAGGTGCGTTCCCGCCCGGGCGGCGGCGAGAGGAAGTGCAGGTTCTGCCATATCGCGCCGCCGACCGTGCTGGGGATGCCCACGTAGTGATGCAGTCCGCCAAGCCCGCGTGATACCGTTTCGTTGATCAGCGTCATGTACGTCTGCACGCCCGCGCCGGCCCGCACCCGCCGCTCATCGAGGAAGTCGATCGCATCAACCTCACTGCGGATCACGAGTCCCCGGAATCCGCTGTCGGCTACGAGTATGTTGGCTCCCAGCCCGAGCAGGAAATGCGGCACGCCGAGATCGCGCGCGGCGCTCACTGCTTCCGCCAGTTCATCGGCGGTCCTGGCCCGATACAGCAGGTCCGCTGGTCCGCCAATGCGGAATGTCGTGTACTGTGCGAGCGGCACATCCCGCTCGATACGATTCACGTCCAACCGGTCACCGAGAGCCGCCAACTGTTCCGCGGCCCTGCCACGCCCACTCTGTGTCACCCCGTCCCCTCTGTGATCCTGTCGTCGCGTCCACTGCGGCCGCTTCACGTCACGTAGCATGCCAGAAGACAGAGAGGGCGCGTCCCGCTGGACGCGCCCTCTCGAACGACACCGGCATCCGTCCTACTTCAGGTGATTGTTCACCAGTTTGGTCATCTCGAACATCGAGACACGGGACTTCCCGCCGAACACCTTACGGAGCTTGTCATCGGCAACGATCATCCGACGCTCCTTCGGGTCCTGCAGGTTGTTCTTCTTGATGTACGCCCAGATCTTCTTCGTCACTTCCGTCCGCGGCTGCGGCGTGCCGCCCACTACTGCCGCCAGATCCGCATCAGGCTGCATCGCCTTCATGAACGCCGGATTCGGTGCGCGCTTTGCACCCGACCGCTTCGCTGCCTTCTTCGTCGCCTTCTTCGGCGCCTTCTTCGCAGCAGTCTTCTTCGCAGCAGTCTTCTTCGCGGTCGTCTTCTTCGCGGTCGTCTTCTTTGCGGCCTTCTTCGCCGTGGACTTCCTGGCGCCCTTCCTGGCCGTCGACTTCTTCGCCGCAGACTTCTTCGCCGCGGACTTCTTCATGGTCTTCTTCGCGGTCTTCTTCGCGGGGCCCTTGCGAGCGGCCGACTTCCTGGCTGCCGACTTCCTGGCCGGTGCCTTCTTCGCGGCCTTCTTCGCGGCCTTCTTCGGCGCCGCCTTCTTCGCGGCCGGCTTCCTGGCCGCCGCCTTCTTGCCGGACTTCTTCGTGCGTGCCATAGACGGTCTCCGTCAAAGGGTATTACTGGTCAGGCGAAACAAGCACCTTCCCGGTGCGCACCAAAATGAATCGCTCACCCTGTATACGCAACAAGAAAATTTGCGCGGATGAGATGAGTTTGCTTACGGTGATCCTCCAGAGACATCGTCGAGCGTCCCACACAGAGTCTGGAGCGACCCTCCGCAGATGATGGATGGCGCGTCGTCCGAGAGCCGGAAACCGACACTGCGCGAACGCGAAGTGCACGTGTGGCGCGTGGCGCTGGACAGCGTTTCCCCCTCTGGTGAACGCCTCGATTCATGCCTCTCGCCCGACGAGCGGATACGGGCCGCGCAGTTCATCGCACCGCTCGAACAGAGGCGCTACGTGGCATCGAGGATAGTGCTTCGCCACGTACTGGCGTCGTATCACGACATGGACGCTGCAGCTGTGCCGCTCGTGCGCGAGGTGGGCGGGCGTCCGTTCGTTCAGGGCGCGGACCGCGTGTTCTTCAGCCTGAGCCACACGGCGGATATCGGATTGATCGCTGTGGCCAGGGCGGTGGTCGGCGTGGATGTCGAGCGTCACCGGTCTGTCGCGCGGGCGGCGAATATAGCGCGCAGGATCCTGCATGCTGAGACGGTCGCGATGCTCGAGGCACTGCCGCCACCGGAGTTCGACATCGCGTTCATCGACGCGTGGACGCAGCGGGAGGCACACGTGAAGGCGGTGGGCGGCGGTCTCTTCCGCACGCCCGACGTGCTGCCGTTCGACCCATCGCAGCCCCACGATGCCTCGGTGCGCTCCGTCACCTCGCGGGCAGACGGCGGGCGCTGGAGCGTAGCGCGATTCCTGCCCTATGAAGCCGCGCGCGCAGCGGTCGCCGTACCGGGTCCGCTCGACAGCATTCGATTCATGGACTGGCAGGACGTCATGCACGACTTGAGGAGAGGCAGGCGATGAAGAGTTCCAGGAGCTGGACCCCGGTCGACCTCGCAGCAGAGTTCCCGCCGCCAGTGGGCGCCTATTCGCCGGCTGCGCGCACGGGCAATCTCGTGTTCGTCTCGGGTCAGGTGCCGAAGGACCCGCGCACGGGAGAGGTAGTCGGCACTGATGTCAAAGAGCAGACGCGTCAGGTCCTGGCCAACGCTGAGCGTGTGCTCAACGCCGCCGGCGCGACGCTCGAGGATGTGGTGTCCGTGACCGCATACCTCGCGAGCATGGTGGACTGGCGCGACTTCGATCAGACGTACCGCGAGATCATGCCACCGCCGTATCCGACGCGTACCACGCTGGGAGCGGACCTGAGGGGATTCCTCGTCGAAGTGAGCATGGTCGCCGCAGTGCGGTGATCAGATGATGCGTGGCATTCCGCGCAGCAGCACTTCGCCGAGCCGGACCGCGCTGCCGGGAGCGGGCGCGTCGAGACGCGGGCCCCGCTCGAACAGCGCGACGATGGTCGACCCGAGATGAAACGCCATGATCTCCTCACCCTGCTTCACCACCCGCGGCGGGTCGTAGCGACGCGTCTCCCCCGCGACCGCGCCGCGATTCGCCACGGAGCCACCGGGCCCCGCCCAGTCGTCATCGAAGGCAGTGGATATGCGGCCGACATTGTATGCGCCCACCGCCACGACGGCGGCACGGCCGAGCGGGCCGTCGATCATGCAGACCACCCTCTCATTGCGCGGGAACAGGTCGGGTATGTGAAGGACGCCGGCCTCGTTGACGGGGAGCAACGCGCCGGGGACATGGCTCGCCACGGGGATCGAGCCACTGCACGGAGCGTGGATGCGGTGATAGTGCCGCGGGCTCAGGTAGATCGTGAGGAAGCTGCCACCGTCGAATCGTGCGGCATCCTCCTCACTGTCGAGCAGGGCGGAGGCCGTGTAGTGGCGGCCCTTCGCCTGCACCAGCGTGCCATCGCGGACGGTGCCGTGCTGGCCCATGATGCCGTCCACGGGTGAGGCCACCGTGGCATCATCGTTGGGCCATTCCCGTGCGCCCGCACGCAGACGTCTCACGAAGAACGCGTTGATCGAGCCGTATTCCTCGATCGGCAACTCCGCCTCGCCGGTATCGATGCCCACGGTGCGTGCGAATGTGCCCAGCACGCTGCGCCGCAACGGGCGCGGTACGGGCGTATCAGCGATTCGCCCGAGCGCCCGCGAGAGCGTTGCCTGCGGCAGCCTCTGCAGCAGAGCCAGCGTGGCCCGCCAATGCAGGCCCGGCAGCTCCGGCGACACAGCGGGGACGTGCGCCCCGGGTTCCGGCGCGGTCATCCGTTCAGCAGCCCGGCGACGGCGGTCGTGAATTCCTCGATCGTGAACGGCTTCGCGAGCGTGGCGTCGGCACCCAGCATCCTGGCATCCGTCAGGGTACCGCGCGGACCGGCGGCGGAGCCGCCGGATATGGCGAGGATGCGGACGTCGGGGAACTCGTCGCGCAACTGCTGGATCGTCTCGATACCGTCCTGGCCGGGCATGAAGACATCCGTGATCACGAGGTCCGCCGGCGCGACCCGATAGCGCATCATGCCTTCCGCACCGTCGCTCGCCTCATCGACGGTGTGACCGGCACGCTCGAGCACGGACCGCACGAGCGTGCGGATGCCGCTGTCGTCATCGATGATCAGGACGGATGCCACTGATGCCTCCCCATTCAGAACATCCGCCCGCCGACGGGGACGTCCCGATCGGGCTCCAGCAGCACCACCTCGCCATCCTCGTCCGGTACGCCCAGCACGAGCACTTCGCTCATGAAGCTGCCGATCTGCTTCGGGGCGAAGTTCGTTACCGCCAGCACCTGACGGCCCGGCAGGTCCGCGGGCGAATAATGCCGTGTGAGCTGCGCACTCGTCCTGCGCACGCCGATGGCCGGCCCGAAATCGATCCACAGCCTGAGCGCCGGCCGGCGCGCTTCCGGAAACGGCTCCGCGCGCTGCACGCGGCCGACGTGTATTTCCACGCGCTGGAAGTCCTCGAACCCGATCGTCATGCCGCCTTCGCAGCGCCGGTCAGTGAGTCCAGCAGCCGGACCCAGTGTCCCAGCTGCGAGTAAATGAGGAAGTGCTCGTGCACGCGATGCTGCGCATTCTGGCCCCAGGCATCCAGCTCATCGGATGACAACATTGAGCGCAGGGTGTTCGCAATTTCGTCGAGGTCCTCGGGATCGCCGATCATGCGGCCATCCACGCCGTCACGGACCTGCTGCCGCGGACCGCACGCGCGTGAGTTCGACAGCACGGGCACACCCTTCCACATGGCCTCCGTGATGGTAAGCCCGAAGCCCTCGCGGAGCGAGTTCTGCACGACGATCGTCGATACGCGCTGCAGCGCGTTGACGATGAGCGCATTCACATGAGCATCCTGCATCGGCACGGCGACCAGTACGATATCCGGCCGCACCTCGCTGTCACATGTCAGGTATGCCGCGCAGAGTTCATCCAGCACGTCACGACCTTCCGGATCGTCGGAGATCGAGTCCGGATCCGGACCGGCGAGGACGAGACGGGTGTGGCCCAGCCTGCGGCCCTGATCGTCGGACGCGGCGCTGTCTCCACCCAGCCCCTCCCTGTACCGGGCGAACCCGCGCATGAGCGGCAGGAAGCCTTTGAGGCGGTCCCAGCGCGATACCTGCGTCACGATCGGACGGGTGAGCAGGCCGATGTCATCCGCAGCCGCTGCCGGCTGCCACGTACCATCATCGCAGAACCGCCGCGCGGGAGCATCGAAAGGAGAGCCGGTCGTCGGTCCCGGCATCCGCAGCAACCCGGACCGCTCGAGTACCGATACCACCGTCTGCACACGCATCGGATGGTTCTTGGCGGTGAGCGGATCGAGCGCCGGGTAGATGATGCTGCTGCGTCCCTCGAACCACGACGGTACGTATTCGGGCGCCGAGAAGACGGCGTGGTGATAGCCTGTCGCGTAGGGCTCGAGGAAGCGCCAGGCCGCGGTCGTGGCGGGGGTTTCCTGATCGAGCCCGATGTGGCAACGCCAGACGGTCGTAATGTCAATGTTTTCGCGGAGCATGTCTGCCATCGGCATGGGCTGCGGGTCGTGCACCACCACGACATCGCCTGCCCTGATACTCTGTTGCAGCACGTCTGCATTCTCGCGATTGACGCGTTCGAAGAGGCGGCGGTCCTCCTCAGAAAGGTGCGGCTCGCCCTCGCCGTGGATCAGGTTGTGAATGCGCTTGGTGAGCTCGAAGAATTGCTCGTCGTCCGACTCGAGGACCACCCACTCCGCGCGGATGCCCAGTTCGCGGAGATGCGTGACGACGCCGGGCATCATCTCGGCCACACCGCCGCCCTGCGCGGCCGAGTTGATCATCCACACCGTGCGATCACGCAGGCCGTGCGAGACAGCGGCGGCCTCCTCGCGCAGCGCCCTGACCAAGGGTGCCAGATTCACGTGTTGTGCGTGCCTGCCGAGCGAGGTCAGTGGATCGATCTCGATGCGCCGCGCCATTCTCCTCCTCGCCGTTGAGCCGTTGAGCGGTCGTGCGCACAACCCTGTGCACAGCCCGCGCCGCCGGGTGCGGCGTGGTCTCAACCGGCGGTGACGCGGTCCTGCGCGGCCTGAATGTGCCTGCGAACGTGGCGGCGCAGATGCTCGCGTGCGGCCCTGTTCTCCGGCTCCGGGTCGTTGCCGAGGCGGATGCGCACACGCATCAGCAGTTCTTCGGCGGTCGGTGTGGCGACGCCGGAGACGAATGGGTATCCGAAGCGGTCACGATAGAGCCGGATCGCGAGCAGGGCGGCCGCGTGCGCATCCGGATCGCCGCGCTCGACCGACGGCGCGGGCACGGCCTCGAGTGCCTGTGTGAGCGTCGGGTCATCCAGTCCCAGGATCACTGAATCGACTGCCGCGCACAGTGCGTCGTCGTCCGGGAATGGCCCGCGCTCCAGCACTGCACGGGCAGCGGCCTCGACAAGGTCACATTGCTCGAGCGTCGAGAACAGCTGCGATTCCGCGAGTCCATGGAGCGGAGGGGTCACGGCTCGCCCAGCTGCGGTTGATCCTGCCCCGACTCCGCCCGTCGCCGGCGGCGCGCCGGCGACGGTTCCGCGGACGTGTCGGCCGGCTCCACGTCCTTCCTGCGCACGGGAGTGGTGCGTAACGGAGGGTCGCCATAGGCCGCGACCGCGCGCAGGAGATCGCCGCGCGCGACCACGAGCTCGCACAGCTTGTACGGCTCGCCGTCGTCGTCGCGCGTCATCACATCGAGCTGGATCAGGTCCTCATCCAGCACCTCGAACTGCTCCCGCTCCTCGAACCGCAGCCACCGTTCGCTCACGTGACATGGCACGGTGAGTGCCGCCTTGCGGCTGCCGACGCGTGGCGATGGCTCACTCACCGGAGCCGCACGGCCGTGCCGCTCGCGCTCACCATCAGCATGTTGCCGCCCTGGCCGATCTGGAGGCTCTCGTAATCGAGGTCTACGGCCACCACGGCGTTGCCGCCAAGCGCAGCGCATTCGTTCTCCATCTCCTGCACCGCGATCTCCTTCGCCTTGCGCAGCTCCTTCTCGTACGCAGCCGACCGGCCGCCTACGATGTCGCGCACGCTGGCAAAGAGATCCTTGAAAATGTTCGCGCCGAGTATCGCCTCGCCGCTCACCATGCCGAGCGTTTCCTCGATCTCGCGGCCGGGCACGTTCGGTGTCGTCACTACCAGCATCCGTCTGCCTCCTGGCGACATACATCATCGTGCGAGGCATGGCGCCTCGTCATGCGACTGTGGGAATGTAGCCGGCGCGTCAGCCGCCGGGAACGATATCGACCTCGCGCCGCAGCACGCCGCCGCGCGTGGAGTCCAGCCTCAGGTTGGCGCGCACCGGCGTGGTGCCGTACGTCCGGACGCGGTACGTCACCGTCTTCGTCCGGCCCGGCTCCGTCCAGCCGCTCCACACGGAGCCGCCGCGCAGGTCCGGCTCCAGGATGCGCGGCGCCCGCGAACCCTCGGTTGTATCCCTCACGAATGACAGATGGAGCCGGTCCTCCTGCACGATCTTGACGAGTTGCGCCTGCTTCAGAGCTGTCGGCAGACCACCGTCGTTGCGCCAGCGCACCCGCACTTCGTACGTCGTGCTGTCGGCGCCGTGCTGCTGCGCACGCCGCACACGCACGTCCTCCCAGGCCAGCTCCGGCAGTGCATAGGCCATCTCGAGGTTGAACAGAGCCTGCCGGCTGGCCCACCGTTCCAGCACGTTCGGCGGTCCGTTCTGTGAGAAGAACTTCGGATGGAAGCCGCCAACCTCGACATCGCCGAAGTCCGGATGACGAGCCGGCGCCCAGGCCTTGAACCCGGCACCGCCATTCTCGCGGTCGTCCCAGATCAGTGCATCGAGCTGGTCACGCTCACCATCGCCGTTCTCGTCCGCCATGATACCGCCGTTCCACAGCTCATCACCGTACCAGATCGAGCCGTAGTAGAAGTATCCGAAATCCGGACCGTGCCCGAACAGCGGACTCGGATTGCCTTCCGGGTTGTTGCGCGTCGCGTATGTGTGGTACACGTCACCGGCCCATGGATACCCGGTGATGCGCAGGCCGACCGAATCGAAATGCTGGTAGTACCGCAGGTCCTCCGGATACATCCGCTCCTCGGACTTCGACGTCGACGGCGGACGCAGATGCATGGGCACGCGCGTGTCCATCGAGTTGACGACGGAGATATTGGGATTCGACAGCAGCCACAGCACCACGCTGCGCGTTTCGGGCTCGCTCAGCGGGAACTCGCCGGCGCCGGACTGCGTGTAGCCGCGCCCGGTCGCGTCCCCGCCCCGGTCCGGCCGCCAGTTCTCCGGATAGTTGCGATGCAGGTCCAGCCCACCGATTCCATCCTCGTTGTAGCGCCCATCCCCGTCGTTGTCGATCCCCTCGCTCATGGTGCGCCAGATGGCGGTCTCGCCGTCGCGCGCACGGCGCATCAGACGCCCGCTCGGGTCCCGCTCGTCAAGCACCATGGTCGGCGCGACCGTATCGACGCCCGTCATCGCGGGCTTCCACCGCATCGTGTAGATGACGCCGTCACCATCGATGTCGTCCGCCTCGTCCTCATCGAACAGGCCGTCATCGTCATTGTCGACGGGGCGCACCGTGCTGCGATTGGCGACCGCCGTGTGCAGGTACATGTTCGATCCGTCCGGATTGTTCTGCGGGCGCAGCGTGATGGCCTTCGTGTCGAGCAGGCGCGTGATGCGCGGATCACTCCCATAGTTCTCGATCAGGTGCTTCGCCAGCCACAGCACGGACTCCGACGACGTGATCTCGCCGCTGTGCCGGCCGCCCTCGAAGAAAGCGGCCGGCTTGTCCTCCTTCGCTCCCGTCGCTGTGTTCGTGAGCGTCATCTGGAGGATGGGCCGCCCCTCGTAGCTGCGGCCGACCTCATAGAGCTCGACGATGTGCGGGTACTGCTCCGCCCACCGGCGCAGCCACGTGTACATGACGTCCACCGTGTGATACCGGTCGAATGTCAGCGCGTCGCCGGGCTCGTACTGCACCTGCGGGTGCCTGTGCCGGGCGAAATAGCTGACACCATGCCGCTCCGGCAGGAGGTGGTACCAGTCGGGGTTGCGCTCCGACTCCGGCGGCATGGGATCGAGCGACTGCGCTGCGGTCGGCGCTGCCGTCGCAACGATGGAGGCGATTGCGATCAGCGCGGCATTCCTCGACCTCGACATGAGTTCTCCGTGCGTGACTGAAGGGTGGTGTACGCGGCATAATGGGAGGAAGCGCGCCCGTGTTCAAGCGAGCGTGCCCGTTCTCGTTGATTTCGGTGCCCTGCCGCGGCATCTTGGGACGAGTCGAGGACGTATCCCCCGCACAGCGGACGACACATGCGCGTGCTGCCGCTCGGCGATGCCAGCCTGCTCATCGAGTTCGGTCATACGATCGATTACGCGACGCATGCGCGTGTGCGCGCTGCGTTCGAGGCCCTCTCCGCCGCGGCGCTGCCCGGAGTGACGGACATCACGCCGGCCTACACCGGTGTGGCCGTGCACTACGATCCCCGGTCGATCCAGTCCCCGGACGAGGGCGCATCCGCCGACGCCATTCCGTACGATGTGATGCGTCGTGCAGTCGTCACGATCCTCGATGACGTCGGCACCGTTCCGGCTGAGACGGGCCGCACGGTGGAGATTCCCGTCCGGTATGGCGGTGTCCATGGGCCGGATCTCGCACACGTGGCGCGACACGCCAATCTGAGTCCGACAGAGGTCATCGCTCTGCATGCCGGTGCGGAGTACACGGTCTACATGATCGGGTTCACGCCGGGATTCCCGTACCTGGGAGGCCTGCCGGCACGCCTTGCGACGCCGCGGCGCGCATCGCCGCGGCAGGCGGTGCCCGCGGGATCGGTCGGCATCGCCGGCTCGCAGACTGGTGTGTATCCGCTCACCACACCCGGCGGCTGGCAGATCATCGGCCACACGCAGGAGCGCCTGTTCCGGCCCGAGCTCGACCCTCCGACCCTGCTGCGGGTCGGTGACCGTGTCCGCTTCGTCGATGTGAGCGCGTGATCACCGTTTCGCGGGGTGGACTGCTCACGACGGTCCAGGACCTCGGACGCCGAGGCATGCAACGGCATGGCATCGCTCCCGGCGGTGCGATGGATCCGGTCGCTCATAGAATTGCCAACCTGCTGGTCGGCAATCCGGAAGATGCGGCCGCGCTCGAGTGCACGATGCTCGGCCCGACACTGGAGTTTGTCGACGAAACCGTGCTCGCGGTGGGTGGCGGCGATCTGGGCGCTGCACTCGATGGCCGCGAGATCCCGCTGTGGCAGCCGATCCTGGTGGCCGCGGGCAGCGTGCTCACGTTCAGCGGCATGCGGACGGGCTGCCGGACGTATGTCGCAGTCGCCGGCGGCATCGATGTGCCGGCCGTGCTCGGCGGCAGGGGAACGGACCTGCTCGCGGGCATCGGCGGTCTCGATGGCCGGGCACTGGCCGCCGGTGACACACTCGGCATCGCGGCCGGTGGCGAACTGAGCCGCCGCATCCGCTCCCGCCTCGCTGCATCTCCGCGCAACGCGCGCAGTGCGGGGCGGAGTCTGCTGCCTCGTTACGCTACCGAACTGGTGATTCGCGTCATTCGCGGTCCCGAGTACGACCGCTTCTCGGCGCCCTCTCGCGTGCTGCTGACTGCCGGCGGTTTCGAGGTGACGCCGCAGTCGAACCGCATGGGTCTGCGGCTGACGGGCCCCGCGCTGTCGCTCGCGGGCCTCTACGACCTGCATTCCACTCCGGTGGCCTGCGGCATGATCCAGGTGCCGCCTTCGGGCGAGCCGATCGTGCTGATGGCGGACCACCAGACAATCGGCGGCTATCCGCGGATCGCCTCCGCGATCACGGTGGACCTGCCCCTGCTCGCGCAGGCGCGGCCGGGCACCCGCATCCGTTTCCGCGAGGTCGGTCTCGCGGAGGCGCAGTCGCTCTACCTGGACCGTGAACACAACCTGGTGGTCTTCGCCGAAGGGCTGAGGTCCCACTACATGTCATGAGCGGGCGAGTCGATCTGAATTGCGACATGGGTGAAGGCATGGGTCGCGATGGCGACCTGATGCCGCACATCACATCGGCCAGCATCGCGTGCGGCGCGCATGCCGGCGACGCCGAAACGATGCGTGAGACCCTGCTGCTGGCCGCGCGCCACCACGTCGCGGCCGGTGCGCATCCCGGCTATCCGGACCGGGAGGGCTTCGGGCGCCGGAGCATGGAGATGACTCCGGGCGAGATCTATCAGTGTGTGGTGGACCAGATCAGTGCGCTGTGCGCCGCAGCCCGGGACGCCGGCGTGCCGGTCGCGCACGTGAAGCCGCACGGTGCGCTATACACCGATGCGGCCGCCGATCCGCACGTTGCACGCGCCGTGGTGCGCGCAGTGAGCGATACCGATCCGAACCTGCTGCTCTATGGTCTCGCCGGCAGCGGCATCATCACGGAGGCGGAACGGGTGGGCATCCGTCCGATTGCCGAAGCCTTTGCGGACCGGTCGTACCAGGAGGACGGCACGCTGACACCGCGCAGCGAACCCGACGCCATGATCGATGACCCTGTCGCTGCGGCGGTCCGCGTCCTTCGCATGGTGCGCGATCAACGCGTTGGCGCCGCCAGCGGCGCGGAGCTCACGCTGAGCGCACAAACGATCTGCATCCATGGGGATGGCCCGCACGCCGTCGCGATCGCGCGCGCGGCTCGCGCCGCACTGCTGGAGGCAGGCATACGCGTAGCCGCGCCCGGCGTCGCATGAGCCACCGCTCCCCGCCGCAGCCCATGAGTCAGCCCCGCACCGCCCGCTACGCGTGAGCACGCCCCTCACGCCGGGCTCGATACGCGCCCGCACCGCCGTCATTTCCGGCGCCGCGTTCCTGATGGCGACGTCCGCGGTCGGTCCCGGATTCCTCACTCAGACGACGGTCTTCACTGCGCGCCTGGGAGCCAGTTTCGGCTTCGCGATCCTGGTGTCGATCCTGCTCGATCTCGCAGCGCAGCTCAACATCTGGCGCGTGATCGCCGTGGGGGAGCGCCGCGCGCAAGACATTGCCAATCTCGTGATGCCCGGTCTCGGTCACGTGCTGGCCGGGCTCATCGTGCTGGGCGGGCTCGCGTTCAATGTCGGTAACATCGCCGGCACGGGACTCGGTGCGAACGCTCTGCTCGACATCGACCCGCGCGTCGGCGCCGCCGTGAGCGCCCTGGCCGCGATATCGATCTTCGTCATCCGCGAAGCAGGCCGCGCCATGGACCGCTTCACCCGGACGCTCGGCATCGTCATGATCGCGCTGATGGCGTATGTGATGCTCACGTCCGCGCCGCCGCTTGGCGAAGCGGCGCTGCGGAGCGTCTGGCCGCTCGAGATCGGTGTGCTCGAGATCGTGACGCTCGTTGGCGGCACCGTCGGCGGTTACATCACATTCGCCGGCGGCCACCGTCTCCTCGATGCGGGGGTGCACGGCGAGGCCGCACTGCCGCTGGTACAGCGCAGCGCGCTCACCGGCATCGGCGTCGCATCCTTCATCCGCATCGCGCTCTTCCTCGCTGCGCTGGGCGTCGTTACCCGCACGGATATCCTTGCCGCAGCCAATCCGCCGGCAGCCGTGTTCGAGGCGGCCGCCGGCACCATCGGCAGGCGCGTGTTCGGAGTCGTCATGTGGGCCGCCGCCATCACGTCCGTCGTCGGCGCGTCCTACACTTCGGTATCCTTCCTTCGCTCGTCGGTCCGCGCGGTAGACCGATGGCCGCGCATTGCGACGATCGCGTTCATCCTCGTTTCGACATCCATCTTCCTGTCGATCGGACGGCCGGTCCGGCTGCTCATTCTGGCAGGTGCGGTGAACGGCATGATCCTGCCCCTGGCGCTGGGTGTCATGCTGGTCGCCGCCCACCGGCGCAGTGTCGTGGGCGACTACAGGCACCCGCGTCTGCTCACTGCCGCCGGTATCCTGACCGCCGTGCTCATGGGCGCGCTCGGCGCATACACCCTCGTACGTGAACTGCCGCGTCTGTTCTCGTGACAACACTCCGAGGACTACTTGACCGGTGTATCCCCGGCGGGTGTAGGTTCATCCAGTTGACCTCCACCACATCGGGATGAATGAGCGGACCGCGCAGCTGGATTCTGGAGGAATCGAACTGGAAGAGCGTGCAGACGGCGCACTTCGATGTTGCCGTGCTGCCGTGGGGTGCGACAGAGGCGCACAACCTCCACCTGCCCTACGGCACGGACACCCTCCAGGCGTCGGAGATCGCCGCCCGTGCTGCGCATGCGGCCTCGGAACGCGGCGCACGCGTGCTCGTCCTGCCCGCCGTGCCGTACGGCGTGCAGACCGGCCAGCTCGACATCCCGTTCTGCATCAATATGAACCCGGCCACCCAGGCGGCGGTGCTCGGTGACATCGTGTCCGCGCTGGAGCCGCACGGCGTGAAGGCGCTCGTCGTGCTGAACGGCCACGGCGGCAACGACTTCAAGCCGATCCTCCGCGAACTCCAGCCGCGCGCGGGGATACTGCTCTGCACGATGAACTGGTGGACATGCGTCGATGCGCGGCAGTTCTTCGACGAGCCGGGCGACCATGCGGGCGAGCTCGAGACGAGCGCGATGATGCACATTGCACCTCACCTCGTCCTGCCTCTCGGGGAGGCGGGACCCGGTACCGCGCAGCCGTTCCGCATTACCGCGTTCCGGGAAGGCTGGGCGTGGACCCAGAGGCAGTGGACACAGGTCACGCAGGATACGGGCGTCGGCGATCCGCGCGCGGCATCGGCGGAGAAGGGGGCGACGTTCGTGGCAGCCGCGACGGAGCGGATCGCATCCTTCCTGGTCGAGCTGGCTGGCATGCAGCGGGACGACATGTACGTCGGGGCGAACCGGGCAGGGGAGTCATAAGGCGAATGTTCGTCCGGGCGAATTCGACAGAAGCGTCATAACGGCGGAAGGATTGCCATGCAGCTGGGCGGAATACATCACCTCACCGCCATCACGGCGAACGTGCGCGAGAACTATCGTTTCTACACGCGCGTTCTCGGCATGCGGCTCGTCAAGCGCAGCGTCAACCAGGACGACGTCAGCGCGTATCATTTGTTCTATGCGGACGGCGCCGGCAGCCCCGGGACGGACATTACGTTCTTCGACTGGAAGATGCCTTCCGAGGTGCGCGGTACGCACAGCATCGTGCGCACGCTGCTGCGTGTCGGCGGCACCGCGTCCCTGGAGTGGTGGGCGCAGCGGCTCGCCCGCGAGGGCGTTGCGACGACGGGTGTCATGCAACGTGATGGCCGTGCCACGCTCGACTTCGAGGACGCGGAAGGACAGCGACTCTCACTGGTCGACGACGGCGGCGCTGGCGACGACCCCGTCACCTGGGAGCGGAGTCCGGTACCGCCCGGGCATCAGATTCGCGGTCTCGGACCGATCATCATGAGTGTGCCCGAGCTGGGGCCGACCGCCGCCATACTCACGGATGTGTTGAACATGAAGGCCGGGCGGGAGTATGCGCATCCAGCGAGTTCACTCGAGCAGGTTCACGTCTTCGAGATGGGACCGGGCGGGGCGGGAGCGGAACTGCACGTGGCCGTGCAGCCGGACCTGCCTGTTGCGCGGCAGGGGGCCGGCGGCGTGCACCACGTGGCATTCCGGACGCCGACCTACGCAGACTACGACGGCTGGGTTGCCACGCTGCGCAGGATCGGTGTGCCCAACAGCGGACCGATCGACCGCTATTACTTCCGCAGCCTGTATTTCCGCGAGCCGAACGGCGTGCTGTTCGAGATTGCAACGGACGAGCCCGGATTCGCGGTCGATGAGGATGCGTCGACGCTCGGCGACCGCATCGCGCTGCCGCCCTTCCTCGAGCCGCATCGCGACCGCATCGTGGCCAATCTCCAGCCGATCGAGTAGCCGCGTGACACACGCTGCGGTGCCGATCGGCCTGTGCATACTGCTGGCGGGATGCGCGCCGCCGGCAGCACCGGTACTGCCGCTCGTGCCGGACGACTTCACGTTGCGGGGCGTTCCGGTCGACGCCGATTCCACCGAGATCCGGTTCACGTTCGGCGACCCGGACTCGATCGCGGAATCCGACAACCCGTTCGAAGATGACGCCCCGCTCGTCACGTGGATGTACGATGGATTCGAGGTGCGGTTCGGCGGGGAGGGCATGCCGCTGGGCTACATGATCGTGGCGCCGGGCGAGCAGACGGCGCGCGGTGTGGCGGTGGGTGACGCGGCGCAGCAGGCGCTCGAACTGTACGGCGAGCCGACCATGAGGTTTCCGCCCGGCTGGACCTGGGCCGACACGACGGACGGAACCGCGCTGCGCATCATCGATGTCGTGGTGCAGGCGGACACGATCAGCCGCATATACATCGGGCGTGCACACGAATGACGGTCCGGGACCGCACCAGCGGATGGCAGCGGCGGTGGCGAGCGACGCGGTAGTCGAGCCCGGCCGTTCGGCGCGGACTCAGCGGCCCGGCCGCTCCTGCACCCGTTCGATCACCGCACCCTCCACCATCCGGTCGACGACATCCATGCCGCGTGTTACCACGCCGAACACGGTGTACTCGTGGTCCAGTCTGACGTTGTCGATGAGGTTGATGAAGATCTGCGCATCGCCCGTGTCGCGGCCGCGTGTCGACAGACCCACCGTGCCGCGCCAGTTCGGCGCGGCGAGTTCATCGCGCGTGAAGGGTCCATCGCCGCTGTACTCGTTGGCGCCCGGACTGCCGCCCTGCACCACGAAGTTCGGGACCACGCGATGGATGGTGAGGCCGTCGAAGTAACCGCTGCGCGCGAGGCGGGCGAAGCGCATTGCGTTGGCGGGAGCGGCGAACGACAGCAGCCGGATCTCGACTTCGCCGCCCTCGGCCATCTCCAGCATGAAGACATTCTGCGCGAGACGAACGGCATCGTCGTACGTCGGCAGGGGCAGCGGAGGCAGAGCCCGTACGGCCGTTTGCGGCCGCGCCCCCGTCCAGCCCCCGATTATCCCGGCCGCCCGCTCCGCGACGGCGGCATCGAAATCCGTCAGGTACGGCCGCAGGCGGAGTGCGTGTGATGCATTGCCGAGCTCCTGGATGCGTGCGAGCAGCGCCATGCGTCCGTCGCGCGATGTTTCCCGCTGCAGGGTCGTCACGCGATCCAGCGCGTCGAGCAGGGCCGCTGCGGCTCCGTCGTGACTGCTGCCCTCGAGCGCCGCACTGGCAGCCATCAACAGCTCGCTCTCATCACTGGCCAGCTGTGCAATGAAGACGGAATCGGCCGCGTGACCTGACACCGCGGCCAGGCCTGCAACTGCTGCCGTCCTCACATTCGCGTGGGAGTCACGCGCGAGGCGATACAGCAGCGCGGTATCGGCTGCGGCCGCAGCCGCGCGCGCGGACCACGCCCTCGCGAATGGACTGGTGTGCGCGGCCAGAGCCGCGGCGCGCGCTCGTGCG
>JAGTUV010000374.1 GCA_018224305.1 Gemmatimonadota bacterium | reverse complement strand
TGCGACGGAGCGCGGTCAGATGCGCACCAACGCCGAGGTCCGCACCCAGGTCGCGTGCAATGGCCCGTATATAGGTGCCGCTGGAGCACGTCACATCGATGTGGATGTCGGGGAGGTCGAAACGGGTGACGGTGAGTTCGCGGATGCTGACCGGCACTGCCTCCAGGTTCACTTCCCTGCCCTGACGGGCCATTGCGTAGGCCCGTTCGCCGCCGACCTTCTTGGCCGAGTACGACGATGGTATCTGGCTTATGTCGCCCCGCTGTCGATCGAGCGCTCGCTCGACGTCGGCCTCCGTGATGCCTGCGACAGGATGCTCTGCGATGACACTGCCCGCCGCGTCGTCCGTGTCCGTGCTCACGCCGAGACGAACGACGGCACTGTAACGCTTGTCCATCCCGGTCAGATATTCGGCGATCCGCGTGGCCCGCCCGATGCACAGCAGCAGCAGCCCGGACGCCATCGGATCGAGCGTACCGGTGTGCCCGATGCGCCGGGTGCCGAGGACTCGTCTGGCGCGCGCAACCATGTCGTGCGACGTGGGGCCGACCGGCTTGTCGATCGGCAGCACGCCCTCGATGCCGCTATCCGCGGGATCAGCAGCGGCCATGCGCCTCATCGGCATCGGCAGCGCCGGTACCAGGGTCGTCCGTGTCGCCGGTGTCGCCGGTGTCGGCCTCGAAGTCGGCGTCATGCGCGGTGTTGTCCGTGCCTGCGCTGTCGGCTGGAGTGCCGTCTGCGTCGGCGTCGGAATCCACACCCTCTTCCGTGGTAGCTGCAGTCGCCAGAGCCTCCTGCAGCAGACGCTCGATATGCATGGCGTGCCGCTGGGTGTCGTCGTACGTGAAGTGCAGTTCGGGTGCGCGACGGATGTGCATGCGGCGGCCGATTTCCGTGCGCAGGTAGCCGGCAGCGGCGCGCAGGCCTTCCGCTGCGCTGTCGCGATCTTCATCGCTGCCCATCACGCTGTAGAACACCTTTGCGTGATAGAGGTCCGGGCTGACCTCGACAGCGGTGACGGTAATGACGCCGATGCGCGGATCACGCACGTCACGCTGCAGCAGAAATGTGAGCTCGCGACGGATCTGTTCATTGACGCGTGCGATTCGCTTGCTTGGCATGTATGTCTCCTGCCCGGACCCGCCGCCAGCGGACGCCGGCGGACGCGGAACCCACTTTGCAAAACGACACGATGGAAAATCCTCGTGTCCCTGATTCCCGGTTTTTCACGTCCGGATATGCGAACGGCCGCGCACTCTGCGCGGCCGCCGCCCGAACACACCTAACAGTAACTACGGCGCGACTGGATGACGCGTGCCCGCAAGTCACCGGTAACGAGGCGATCCATGCTGTCGAGCACTTCGTTGACGTGCTGCTGTTCGCCGCTCACAACGCACGCCGCGATCTCGGCGCGCTGCCAGAGATCCTGGTGTCTGGTCTCGGCAGCAGACACGTGGAATCGGTTCTGCAGCCGCTCCTTCAGGCTCTTCACAACGCGGCGCTTGTCCTTCAGCGACTGGGATCCGAAGACTTCGAGCTCCCAGACGATCACTCCCACCACCAAGCCGCCCTCCGATGGCATAACGGGACGCGAAGCAGTACGGACCGGCCAAACTGCAGGACTGGTTCCGCGTCCGCTGCCGTTCTACTCCCTGGCGGCGGATCCGGCGAGTGTCCGCGCAACCGATTCGACGCGATAGCATTCGATCTGATCGCCGACCTTGATGTCGTTGAAACCCTCGACATTCAGGCCGCACTCGAAGCCCTCGCGGACCTCGCGGACATCGTCCTTGAATCGCTTCAGGCTGCCCAGTTCGCCCTCGTAGACCTGCACGGCATCGCGGACCACCCGGACCCGGCCCTTGCGATCGACAACACCCTCCGTGACATAGCAGCCGGCAATGGTGCCGACCCGCGGCACCTTGAACAGCTGCCGGACCTCGGCCACGCCGAGCAGCACTTCCTTTTCTTCCGGCGTGAGCATCCCCTCGAGCGCCGAACGCATGTCCTCGACCGCCTCGTAGATGATGTTGTACAGCTTGATATCGACGCCTTCGCGCGCTGCCACGCCTCGCGCTTCGGCCGTCGGCCGCACGTGGAAGCCGATGACGATCGCGCCGGCCGTCGTCGCGAGCAGCACGTCGGACTCGTTGATCGCGCCGACGCCCCTGTGGATCACGTCGACCTGGACCTCCTGCGTGCCGAGCTGGAGCAGCGAGTCGGAGAGGGCCTGCACGGAGCCGTCCACGTCACCCTTGATGATCAGGTTGAGCATGGCGGTCTTGCCCTCGGCCAGGATGCGGCTGATGTCCGTCAGCTTGACGCCGCGACCCTTGATGCGCAGCTGCTTCTCGCGATCGAGACGCTGGCGCGTGCCCGCGATCTCGCTGGCACGGTCCGCGTCCATGACGATCAGGCTGTCACCTGCACCGGGCACTCCCGCGATGCCGAGGACGACCACCGGTATGCCGGGCGCGGCCAGCTGAACCGGCTTGCCACGCTCATCGAGCATAGCCCGCACGCGGCCGTCGTAGTGACCGCAGACGAACGAGTCGCCGACCCGCAGCGTGCCGTTCGTGACGAGCACGGTCGCGACGGGTCCCTTGCCGACATCGAGCTGCGCCTCGACCACGGTGCCCTGTGCGCCGCGCGCCGGGTTCGCCTTGAGGTCGAGCATCTCCGACTGCAGCAGGATCTTGTCGAGCAGGTCGGGCACGCCAAGGCCCTGCTTGGCGCTGACCTCCGCGGACAGGACCTGGCCGCCGAATTCCTCGACAACGACGCCGTGTTGCAGCAGGTCCTGCTTGATCTTCGACGGCTCCGCGCCCGGCAGGTCGATCTTGTTGACCGCGACAATGATCGGCACGCCTGCGTTCTTCGCATGGCTGATCGCCTCGATCGTCTGCGGCATGACGGAGTCGTCCGCCGCCACGACCAGCACGACCAGGTCGGTCAGTTCCGCACCGCGCGCGCGCATGGCGGTGAACGCTGCGTGACCCGGCGTATCGAGGAACGTGATCTTGCGGCCGTCCTGCAGTGCGACATGATAGGCGCCGATGTGCTGCGTGATGCCACCCGACTCGCCCGCGATGACGTTCGTCTTGCGGATGTAGTCGAGCAGTGACGTCTTGCCGTGATCGACGTGACCCATGATCGTCACGATTGGCGGACGCCACTCGAGATCCTCTGCGGCGTCGACGGCCTTTTCCTCCTCCGTCATTTCGCCGGCATACTCCTCCTCGAGGACGGCACGGAAGCCGAACTCCTCGAGGAGCAGCTCGATCTGGTCGAAGTCGAGGCGCTGGTTGATCGTGACGAGCAGCCCGAGATTCTTGAACGCGCTGCCGACGATCTGCGTGGCCGGTATGTCGATCAGTTCCGCCAGCTCGGCCACGGTCAGGAACTCGTTGACGCGCACGATCGTCGCCTCTTCGGCGGCTACGCGCTTGCGCTCCGCCTCGCGTTCCACACGACCGGGCGATTCCTCGCGACGGTGCCGGCGCTTCTTGCCGCCCGTCTTCAACTCCGTCATGACGCGTGCGATGTTCTCCTGCACCGCGTCCTGGTCGACCCGCCGCTGCTTCTTCTTCTTCTTGTCCTTCTTGCCGCCAGCGCCGGCGCCGGCTGCGGTGCCCGCGCCGCTCGACGGCGTCGGACCGCCCATGGCGCGGCGACCGTCGGCGGTGAAGCCCTCCGCCTGGATGCGGACCTGTCCGCCCGGTGCCGCACTGGCGGCGGGCGACGGGCTCGCAGCGCGCGGAGGCGTCTTGCCGAGCACTTCCGCAGCGCGTCGCAGTCTGGGACGCTGTTCGGCTGTCGGCTGCTGCCGTGCGGCAGGCCGCGCGGCCTCATCGTCATCGTCGGTCTCGCTGCTTGCGGCGGGCTGCAGGCTGTCCGCATCGGCGTCTGCCTGTGCGGGCTCCGGCTGCGCGACCTCGTCTTCAGCCTCGTCGTCGACGTCGGGCTCAGGCTCGACGGCCGCTTCGGCCTGCGCTTCCGCGGGCACGATGGCGATCTCGGGTCGCGATGCCTCTTCCTCGATCGGGTCGGCCACGTCCTCGCCTTCATCAGCAGCGCGCTCGGCGGCCTCCGCTGCGATCGCACCCGCGGCGTCGGCGGCAACATCGGCAGTGCTGTCAGCCTCAGCCTCTATCGGTTCCGGCTCTTCGACCGGGGCCGGCAGGTCTTCCTTCTTGCGCCTGCGACGGCGACCGGCTGGCTGTGCGTCCTCGACGACTGCATCGAGAGACTCCTCCAGGTCGGTGTGACCGGCACGTCGTTCACGCTCGAGACGGGCGCGCAGCTTGGCCACCGTGGCGTCATCGACCTGCGATGCCTCGGAGGTGACACGCGCACCCATGCTCCGGAGGATGCCAAGCATCTTGTCCGGCTCGACCTTGAACTCTCTCGCTGCTTCGAAAACCCGCATACCTTCATCACCACATTAACGGAACCACAAGACGCGCTGCGCGCGTCACTACTCGATGCTCTGGGCACCACCACCGCCGCTCATCAGCGCCAGCAGCCGATCCGCCAGGGCCGCATCCAGCACCCCGACGGCACTGACCGGGCCGCGACCGATGGCCGCGCCCAGCTCGTTGCGTTCATACCGGATCACGTGGGAGATGCCGCGTGCGATGAGCAGCGGCAGCAGTTTCCCGCGACTGTTATCCGAGGCATCCGACGCCATCACGGCCAGCCGAAGCGTGCCCGCGCGAGCGGCCTCGCGGACCCGGTCCGTGCCGGAGATTACCGCGCCGGCACGAGTCGCCATCCCGAGCAGACGCAGCGCCCGGTCGGGCGGCGCCGGCCGCGGCGCGGATTCCGCGCGTTCGCGCCCGGGCACAGCATCACCCGGAGGTCTGCCCGGCATCCTCCGTCGACGGCGCGGGTGTCTTGCGCTCCGGCATCGGCAGGCCGAGCACATCGGCCGCCAGCTGCTTCGCCTCTTCCAGTTCCTCATCGGTCGGCGCGCCCTCGGCGGCCGGCGCATCGTCTCCAGCACCTTCCTCGACGGTCAGCGACTCGATGAGCTGAAGCAGGTTATCCGCCTGCTCCTCTGCAATCCCGGGAACGCGGGTAAGGTCTTCGCGTTCAAGGTCGATGATGTCCAAAAAGCTAGTATATCCGGCACTCTCGAGAGCCGCCAGTGTTCCGATCGGCAGATCCAGTTCGCGCAGCGGGAAGTCGGCGAGCTCGTATTCCTGCTCGCCGCCGCCGAACAACGCGGCATCCGCACCGCGCTCGAGCCACTCGCGGCTGCCGTACAGATCGATCTGCCACCCGATCAACTGGCTGGCGAGCCGCACGTTCTGACCGTTGCGACCGATCGCGAGCGACAGCTGGTCCTCGTCGACGATCGCGGTAATCACGCGACGCGACGAATCACTGATCACCTTCGCAACCTTCGCCGGCGCGAGAGCGCGTCTGGCGTAGATCTCCGGATCGGGATGCCACGGCACGATGTCGATGCGTTCGCCGCCGAGTTCGCTCACGACCGCCTGCACGCGCGAGCCCTTCAGGCCTACACACGCGCCGACGGGATCGATGCTGTCATCGCGAGACGAAACGGCGACCTTCGTACGGCCGCCGACCTCACGGGCGATGCCCTTGATATCGACGATGCCCTGGTAGATCTCCGGCACCTCCAGCTTGAAAAGCGCGGCTACGAACTCGGGCGCTGCCCGCGACAGGATCAGTCTCGGACCCTTCGGCGTCTCCTCGACGCGCTTGAGCACGGCGCGGATCGGCTCGCCCTGGCGGAACCGTTCCCGCGGGTTCTGCTCCTTCCACGGAATGATCGCGTCGGCATCGCGCGACTTGTTCAGCATGATGACCATCTTGCCGCGCTCCACCTGCTGCACCTCGGCACTCAGCAGGTCGCCCACCTTGTTGGCGTACTCGTCGCGGATCTTGTTGCGCTCACCCTCGCGTACGCGCTGGATGATGCGCTGCTTCGCCGCCATCACGGCATTGCGACCGAACTGCATGAAGTCGACAGGGATTTCCTGCACATCGCCGACCTCGAATTCCGGATCGTCCCAGCGCGCTTCCTCGAGCAGCACCTGACGTGACGGATCCTCGACCTCGTCGACGACTTCCTTCAGCACCGTGATGTGGATGTCGCCGGCTTCCTCGTCGATGATCACCTCGGCCTCGACGTTCGGGCCGTAACGCCGCGCGAGCGCCGCCATGATCCCATCCTTGATGAGATCCTGAAGGTCCGCGCGGGACATGTTCTTGTTGGCGATCATCTCGCGAAACGCGCCGATCACCTGTGTCGCATTAGCCATTCAACGTCTCCATCGCCGGCCCGGCGCCCTCAGCGCCGGTCGCCCCAGCGGAAAATGAGATTCGCCCGCGTGACGTCCGCACGCGGGATGTCCATTGTGGAGTCATCCCTGAGCCTGAGCCGGATGCGCTCCTCACCGTCAACCGTCTCCAGACCCACCAGTTCGCCCTCGACCCGCTTCGCACCGTTCGAGAGCGCCTTCGCCATCTTCACCGCCACGTCATGGCCCGCGAACCGCGTGAAATCGGCCGGCCGCACCAGCGGCCGCTCGACTCCCGGCGACGAGACCTCGAGCACATAGCGCTCCGCCACGTCGGACGCCTCGTCGAGGTACTCCTCCACGGCGCGACTGACACGCGCACAGTCTTCGACCGACACCCCCGCGCCCGGCGCGGAGCCGGGCACATCGACGCGAATGCGCAGGATCGGACGCGCCTTCGACCCCGCCCGCTCCAACTCGACGAGCTCGTAGCCCAGCGCCGTAACCCGTTCCTCAATCTGACGTTCCAGCTCTTCCGTCATATTTGGCTCAATAAAAAAGTGGGGGTCCCCCCCCACTTCCTGCGTCCACCACTGCTTATCCGAAGTATAGCGTGTTTGCGGGGTTCTATCAACTGCGGACCCGTCAGCTGCGGGATTGGGATCGGGTCCGGGCTGCCTGCGGGACTGCGGGCGCTCAACCCCGCAGTCCCGCAGCTCAGCACGTGTCACTCCTGCTCGACGACGTCCGCGGTGAACTCCACGATCACGGCGCCGGCCAGCGACCGCGCCGTCGGGCACTTTTCCCTGTGCCTGGCCAGCGCCCGGTCCACCCGCTCCCTGCTGCCTGCCGGGATGCGCAGCGTATAGTGAATGTCGATACGCGTCAGCGTGACCACGCCATCGACGATTTCGTTCGTGCCTGCGACCGTCGCCTCAATGGCGTCCGGCTCGAGTATGATCTCGCGCGCCTCCAGCGCGCCGGTGAGTGTACCCAGCATTCACCCGCCGGTAGCCGCCACGATGTAATCGACGGGCAGCGGTAGCTCCTTGCGGGTCTCGATACGGAAGTGTCGCATGATCGGGCCATGCACCCCGAAATCGACCTCAGTTCCATCCTCCAGCCGGGCCCGCCGGTGCATCCCGTCCACTTTCCTGATCGTCGCCCGTGCCGTGTAAAGCGGCTCACTCATGGCCATCTCTCCCGTAAAGGTCCTGTGGTTTCCGCCGGCTGCGCATCACTGCACGATCCGTTCACCCGCCCCCCAGCCCGATGAATGCAGCCGCGCGACTCCCGCTGTCGAACCGCGGCACGCGACTGCGTCACGCATCCGTGTCTGCTGGATCGGATTCAGCCGCGCCGGGCCGGCCCGCCTGATAACCGGCGCAGCGGATGACGGGAAGGGGCGGAGACCGCGGGAACCGTCCATCGAC